>NZ_JBGMOE010000187.1:0-40077 GCF_041424195.1 Tardiphaga sp.
GCACGATGATGTATTGCACCTTCGCCAGTATCTTCATCGCGCAGACCTATCATATCGAGATGTCGCTCGGTACGCAGCTCGCGATGCTGGCGACGTTGATGATCACCTCGAAGGGCGTGGCCGGTGTGCCGCGCGCCTCGCTGGTGGTGATCGCGTCGACGCTCAGCCAGTTCAACATTCCCGAAGCGGGCCTGTTGATGATCATGGGCATCGATACGTTCCTGGACATGGGCCGCAGCGCCACCAATGTGATCGGCAACTCCCTGGCCACGGCGGTGGTCGCGAAATGGGAGGGGGAACTGGCTCCGGCGGACGCGGTCGGTCCCGATGAGGAGCTGATACCCGGAACGATCCCGGCACTCGGACACGGTTGAGGTCAACGATGCGTCGCGCATGGACAATGTCGTTACCGGGCGGATGGCTGGCCGCGCTGCTGCTGGCGACGACTGCGCAGGCGCAAGCGCCTGCGGAAGGCCTTAGCCCGACGCTGGCCGCGATCAAGCAGGCGCATGTGGTCAAGCTCGGTTATCGAGAAAGCTCGCCGCCGTTCTCGTTCCTCGATCAGGCGGGGCGGCCGATCGGCTACAGTCTCGAACTCTGCGAGGCCATCGTCGAGGACATCGGCATCGAGGTGGACGATCCCGCGCTGAAGATCGAATACGTCAAGGTGACGTCGGACGATCGCATCCCCGCAGTGATCGACGGCAAGATCGATCTCGAATGCGGATCGACCACGGCCAATGCCGAACGGCGCAAGCTGGTCGCATTCTCGCCGCTGATATTCGTTGCCGGCACCAAGCTGATGGTGCCGAAAACGACGACGGGGACTGCGCCGACCGACTTCAAGGGCAAGACCATCGTCGTCACCAGGGGCACGACCAACGAACAGGCCATGCATGCGGTCGACAAGAAATTCAATCTCGGCCTTAACATCGTGGTGTCACCCGATCATGAGCAGAGCTACCAGATGCTGGTCGACGGCAAGGCCGATGCCTTCGCGACCGACGACATCCTGCTGTCGGGTCTGATCGCGCGGCACAAGTCGCAGGACAAGTTCCGCGTGGTCGGCGATTACCTGTCCTACGATCCCTACGGCATCATGTTCCGCAAGGGCGAGAAGCAGTTGAGCGACGTGGTCGAACGTGCGTTTCGCCGGCTCGGCTCCAACCGCGATCTGATCCCGCTCTACAACAAGTGGTTCGTCGCGCGCCTGCCGACCGGCGAACGCATGGGCGTCTCGATCTCGCCGCAGCTCGAAGAGAGCTTCAAGGCGCTGGACGATTCCGCGGGCGGGACGAACTGAGCACAAACCGTCATTCCGGGGCGCGGGCAGCGTTAGCTGCACGCGCCCCGGAATGACGAGTCAAAAACAGCCTCAAAAAAACACCAGATCTTGCGCCTTGCCGCCGCGCAGCACTGTGGCATATTCGATCGCCGCAAACAGCCCGCCGGCAACATAGATCTTGCGCGGCACGGCGCGCGCCAGTTGCTGGCTTAGGCGCACCGCATCCTCGATCTCATTGGCCACATGAATGCGCGCCGCCGGATGCGCCCTGCGTGCTGCAGCGCCGACCACGCGCGCATCGGCGCCCTTGTGATAGGCGCGGGTGCAGACGATCGTGTCGAAGCGAGGCGTGAGATGCCTGGCGATATCGTCAACATTCTTGTCGCCGGAGACGCCGAGCACCAGCAGCCAGTTGTCGTCGCCATGGATGGCGCGAAGGCTCTTCAGGGCCTGGGCCACGCCATCAGGCGTATGGCCGACATCGATGACGGTCAGGGGATCGCGCTGGATGATCTCGAGCCGTCCCGGCCATCGGGTATCGCGCAGCCCGGTGCGGACCGCGAGATCGATGGCACTGGTGGTCGCGTCCGGATGCATGCGCTGCATCCAGAGAATGAACAGCGCAGCCGCTATGGCGGCATTGTTGAGCTGGAACTCGCCGGCCAGCATGAGTTCGAGCGCGCGCAGATCGAATGCGCCGAGCCGGCAGTTGAAGGTCTGGCCTTTGACCGACGCGAATACGTTGCTGATGGTGATCTCGTCGCCGATATGCAGGCCGGTGACGTTGCGGTTGAGATTGTACTCGGCGAGATTGCCGCGGAGGGGCAGGCAGTTCTCGCCATAGACGACCGTGCCGCCCGAGATGCACGCATCGCTCTTGTCACAGGCGATCAGCGCCAGCGAGTTGCCGAGCAGGTTGACATGTTCGAGATCGACCGAAGTCACGCAGGTGATGTCGGCGCCGACGAGGCGAACCGGATCGTAGCGTCCGCCGATGCCTGCTTCGAATACCGCGAATTCGCATTCGGTCTCCTGGAAATACAGGCAAGCCAGTGCGAACTGTGCCTCGAAGGCCCCGAATGTCTCATGCAGGGTGTGCTGCTTCAGATCGGCGATGGCGGTCGCAACACGCAGCACCAGAGCTTCCAGCAATTCGTCATCGACAGGCACGCCGTCGATCTGAAAGCGCTCGTTGAAGCGATAGAGATGCGGCGAGGTGAACAGTCCCGTGCGCAGGCCGAAGGCGCGGCCGATGCTGGCGCAGAATGCCGCCGTCGAGCCCTTGCCGTTGGAGCCGGTGATGACGACTGAATGCTTTCGCAGCCGTGATCGATCGATCGACAGCGCGTCGAGCAGCATTGCCAGCCGCGCGAGGCAGAGGCCGTCGCCATATTTGGGCAGGTTAAACATCGAGCAGGCCGATCGCCGTGAATGTATGCCGCCAGATGCGCAGGATCAGGTCCTCGCGGCCGCTGTCTTCAAGAAAGCGGATCGAGGGATTGGCATTGACCTCGATGACGCGCAAGGCCGCCGCATCGCCGTCGATATCCGTAAACAGGTCGACAGCGCCGGCGCGCAGGCCCAGCGCCTTGACGGCCTGTAGCGCCATCGCAAAGGCGACAGTCTCGTTACCCGGCGCCGCAAAGCTCATGCTGCCGCCTGCGCTGCGATTCATCCGGCCGGGAATCGCGCGTCGCTCGCCGTATGGCAGCACGCGATCGAGGGAGATGTCGTCGAGACCTGTGGTGGCCGACGAAATGCCGTGGCGGTCCAGTGCGGATGTCTCCGCGGCGATCAATTGCCTGAGCGTCGCCTTGCCGTCGCCAGTCACAAAGGGCGACGTTTTCTGCGCGCAATACACGACCTCGTCGTCGAGAATGAATACGCGATATTCCTGGCCGGCGTAGACGCGCTGCATCAGGATCGCGTCATAATACTGTGCGACCTGCCCGAGATAGGCCATCAGCGCATCGCCGCCCGCGACGATCTCGGCGAAATCACCCCGCGATCCCATCAGCGGCTTGATGAAGGCCCGGTCGCCCAGCTCGGCGAAATGCCAGACCGCATCGGCATGTTCGTGGCCGGGCGGGCGATGGGCGCGATAGCGCTCATGCAGGAAGAAGTACTTCCCGCCCAGGGTCGGGACGCCGGCGCGCTCCATCAGCACATTGGCAAAATACTTGTCATTCGCCAGCGTCGCAGCCGTGGCATTGTTCTGCGGAAAGAACGAGCCGCGCCCGGCGCCGAAGGATGCGCTCTTGCCGTTGCGGCTGACTGTAAAGATCAGCCCCGTTCCGCTATCGACCTCAGCGAAATCCAGCCCTAGCTGACGGCAGGCATATTCGGCATAGATCGACTGGTCGGGATAGAACGGGGGCTTTCCAGCCCGGATGTCGCGAAGGGATGTCATCAAGGACCGGGCCGACGATTGAACGAAAAGCCGCCTGCGACGACTTTAACGAGGTGGCCGGAAACTACCGGATCGGGATCGGGCGATCCAGCCGGATACCATTAACGATGCCCGGCAAGAAATTGAACGAAACCTCCCATATCGGGTAATTTAATGTCGCGGCCAGATCGGCTGCTGCTGCATGGGTAACCTGCTTTGGAAATTAATCGACCGCCTCCCTCAGTCCGCAATTGCACTTCATGGCTTCTTTGACTAATTGTCATTCGCAGCTGCGAGAACCAAAATTAGCCAATAGCCGGAATGGTTTCTCGGCGTCGTGACGCGGCAGACAATGGACTTGTTCTAAAAAAGCCCGCACTGGAAAATCAGATCTCATGAGCGCCTTTCACAGAGAGAAAGTTCTTTCCGTCCAGCATTGGACCGATACACTTTTCAGCTTCAAAGCCACCCGCGACACCTCGTTCCGCTTTCAGAACGGCCAGTTCGCCATGATCGGCCTGGAAGTCGATGGCAAGCCGCTGCTGCGCGCCTATTCCATGGCCAGCGCGAACCACGAGGAAGAGCTGGAATTCTTCAGCATCAAGGTGCCGGACGGTCCGCTGACCTCGCGCCTGCAGAAGATCAAGGAAGGCGACACCATCCTGGTCGGCCGCAAGGCTGTCGGCACGCTGATCACGGACAACCTGCTGCCGGGCAAGCGCCTGCTGATGCTCTCCACCGGCACCGGTCTCGCGCCGTTCGCCAGCCTGATCAAGGACCCGGATGTCTATGAGCGCTACGAGCATGTGGTGCTCGTGCATGGCTGCCGTCAGGTGTCCGAACTCGCTTATGGCGAGCGCCTGGTCGCCAAGCTGGCTGAGGACGAGCTGTTCGGCGGGTTGATGAAGGACAAGTTCACCTATTACCCGACGGTCACGCGCGAGCCATTCCGCAACCGCGGCCGGATCACGGACCTGATCGCGTCGTCGCAGTTGTTCAACGACATTGGTCAGGGCCCGCTTTCGATCGAGACTGATCGCATCATGCTGTGCGGTAGCCCGCACATGCTCGAAGACCTCAAGGTCATGTTCGAAGAGCGCGATTTCATCGAAGGCAGCGGCTCGAAGCCGGGCCACTTCGTGATCGAGAAGGCGTTCGTCGAGCGCTAAGGGCGGCCCGGCATTACCCGATACATTGCACTGCAAAACCCGCGTTTCGGCGCGGGTTTTGTCGTTTGGGGCCTTCGCGCTTTTTTCAACGATTCATTGAGCGCGCGCGCTAGATTGGGCCTCCGGCGCGACGCCCTGCGGGAACGCGCTTGTGATGATTGCGTCATCGGGCCTGTGTAACGCTAGTGACACTCATGTCTGGCAGGAATTCTATGGAAACGTTGATGCTTCCCCTCTCGCCGCGCTTCATCGTTTTGACGATCTGCGGCGTCGCCACCTTGCTGCTGATCGGCATCGGCATCGTCGACCCCAAGGTCATCCCTCTCGTTGTCATCCCGGTCATCGTATTCGGCGGCCTGACCATGCTCGGCATTCACGACGTGCTGCAGAAAGACCATGCGGTTCTGCGCAACTATCCGATCTCGGCGCATATCCGCTTCCTGCTCGAAGAAATCCGCCCGGAGATGCGACAGTATTTCTTCGAGAGCGAAAAGGACGGCATGCCATTCAGCCGCGACACGCGCGCGGTGGTCTATCAGCGCGCCAAGATGGTGCTCGACAAGCGCCCCTTCGGCACCCAGAGGGATGTTTACCAGGAGGGCTATGAGTGGATGCATCATTCGGTCGCGCCGCGGCCGCATGCGCCCGAACAATTCCGTATCACTATCGGCGGGCCGGATTGTCTGAAGCCTTATTCGGCCTCGGTGCTGAACATCTCGGCCATGAGCTTCGGCGCGCTCAGTCCCAATGCGATCCGCGCACTGAATGGCGGCGCCAAGCGTGGCAACTTCGCCCATGACACCGGCGAAGGCGGCGTCAGCCCGTATCATCAGGAAAACGGTGGCGACCTGATCTGGGAAGTCGGCTCGGGCTATTTCGGGTGCCGCACGCGCGATGGAAATTTCGATCCTGAGGCTTTCGCGCGCGTCGCTGTCAGCGATCAGATCAAGATGGTCGAACTCAAGATCAGCCAGGGCGCAAAGCCCGGTCATGGCGGCGTGTTGCCTGCGGCGAAAGTGTCGGAAGAAATTTCACGCATCCGCGGCGTTGCGATGGGCGAGGATTGTATTTCGCCGGCCTATCACAAGGCTTTTTCGACGCCGATCGAGATGATGGAATTCATCGACAAGATGCGCCGGCTGTCCGGCGGCAAGCCCGCCGGCTTCAAGCTGTGTATCGGTCATCCCTGGGAATTCCTCGCGATCTGCAAGGCGATGCTGCAGACCGGCATCTATCCGGATTTCATCGTGGTCGATGGCAATGAAGGCGGCACGGGCGCTGCGCCGCTGGAATTCATGGATCATCTGGGCATGCCGATGCGCGAGGGCGTCAACTTCGTGCACAATGCGCTGATCGGCATCGGCGCGCGTGACCGCATCAAGATTGGCGCCTCCGGCAAGATCGCGACGGCCTTCGATATCGCCCGCGCCATGGCGCTGGGCGCCGACTGGTGCAATTCGGCGCGCGGCTTCATGTTCGCCTTGGGCTGCATCCAGTCACTGAGCTGCCATACCGATCGCTGTCCCACAGGCGTGACGACGCAGGACCCCACGCGGAATCGTGCGCTCGCCGTGCCGCAGAAGACCGATCGCGTTTACAATTATCACGAGGCGACGTTGCATGCGCTGGCCGAGCTGATTGCGGCCGCCGGGCTCGATCATCCGAAGGATATTCGCCCGATCCATTTCTCGCATCGCGCCTCCGGTACCGATGTCCTGTCTTTCACGCGGATGTATCCGGCCCTGCGCCACAACGAGCTGGTCGATGGCACCGGCGACAAGCGCTTTCGCGATGCATGGGAGATGGCGCAGGCGAATACGTTCCTGCCAGCAGCGTTGGAACATTCAGCCTAGCGTCTTTTGCTTGACGCGTTTCTTCACGTGAGCGAGTGCCCACTCGCGCGAGAACGCTTTAGAACTCGCCGTGCAATCGGCCTGAGAAGATCGAGACCGGTCCGCGATCCTTGTTGTAGGCAGGGTTCGCGATCAGCTGGTAGTCGGCCGTGAAGGTGAAGTTCTTGTCGATGGCATAGGCGTAATAGGTTTCGAGCACACGCTCGGTTCCGTAATTCAGTCGCCCGTCGCCGATCAGCAATCCGTTGCCGCCTGCGGCGAGGAAGTCGCGATGTGCGCTGGATAGTCCATTGATCGCGCCGCCGAGACCGATCGTGTCATTGGCGCGGCCCCAATGGCTGCCCTTGACCGATACGCCGGCGGACACGCTGCGATCGATATCCGTGAAGGACAGAATTTCGTTCTGGCCGTCGTTCCAGCTCGCGCGCGCAAAGATGCCGACGTCATTGAGGATCTGCTGCTCGCCATTGACGTAGAAGCCGTATTTGTCGCTGGCGCGGCGGATCGACGACATCACGTCGTTGATATCGAGCACCGGATCAGTCGCTTCGATCGCCAGCGCGCCGCGATAGTTGCCGGTATTGCCGCGATTGAAGAAGGCGCCGACACGCAGCTTGCCCGGCTGGTCGAATATCTGGTGGCGTTCCTCGAACTCGACGACCGCGCCGCCGGTCTTGAAGTTGAGAATGTCACTGTTGGGCGCTGACGGCACCTGGAACAGGCCGGCGCGAACTGCCCAGTCCTTGCGATTCACTTCGACGATGGCGCCCCGCGTGTAGCCGGGCAGGTCGGCCGGAAAATCATAGGCGGCTGATGACCACATCGCCCAGTTCATGAAATCGGCGCGGGGGTCCTTGGCGTAGGAATTGCCGTCGAAGAAATCCCCGATTGCAAAGCGGCCGACCGTCAGCGTGATGCGGTCGATGTCGCGCTTGCCGGCCAATTGGTTGGCTGCGTCAGGGACGTCTTCCTGCTCGCCGCCGAGACCGAGCGTCTGGCGGAAGTAATAGCGCTGCGGGCGAATTCTCGGATAGGCGCCGCCGGCCTTCTGCGCCTCGCCATTGGGGAAGCCGGCGAGGCCGAGCGTGCCGTTGAAACCGAAGCCCTGCGCCAGCTCTGGATTGAAATAGAACTCGCCGCCTTCCCACAAACGCCAGCCGAGGAACGCCGTTGTCGTGAAGGTCTCGCGCGCCTGCGCGCCGCCAAAGAGGCTGTTGGTGCCCTGATAGGGCGAGCGGAAGCTCGGATAACCCGTCGCGATGAAGGTCGTCTGGCCGTGCACATTCCAGTCGGTGGATTCCTGCAGCGCGCCTTTTGCCATGACAGGTGTCGATGGCGACCACGCAGGAGCGTCGCCGAGCCTGTAGTTCATGCCAAGCTTGAACGTGTGAATCTTCGGATCGACATTGGCGTTCGGCAGGCCCGCCGAGCCGAGATCGTAGGTCTGCCGCATAAGGTCGAGATAGGCGTATTCCGCCTTGGCGGTCCAATTGCCGCCGACCGCGAACTCGACGCCTGCGCCGGCGGTCCAGCCGAGATGATCGCGCGGCGTCGAGGAGATCAGATCGCCGTTGACGTCATTGAGGTTGAGCTTGGTGCGTCCCCAGGCGAGACCAGCAGTCGCATAAGGCAGCCACGTACCGACCGCATAGCCGACACGGCCGCGTGCAGTGGCAAAATAGTCGAAACTGGTATGGAACGGCTCCGACGTCAGCCGCGCGGTATCGGTCGGACTGGTGAAGCTGGCATCGACTTCGACGCCAAGAACCAGATGATTGCTGAACTGCCTGTTGTAACCGGCCTGATAGCCGCCGATCAGCCCGGTTGGGGTCGACGGTAAAAATACACCTTGGGCCGGAAGGCTGTTGGCGCCTGGACCGAAACTGCCATCGCCATAACCGAAATGGGCGCCGAGATAGAAGCCGCTCCAGTCATAGCCGGGTGGCTGGCGCAGCGCCTTGACCGGCATATCGGCGGCGATGGCCGAGCCGCCCAACCCAAGGACACCCAGCGCAACGCCAGCCAGAGCGCGTTTCTGGACGCGCTTCACGGCAGGTCTCGCGATCGTTCCGGGGCATTCATACAGCCGTCAATCCTCACTCACGTCCCCACACTTGAGGCTGTTCGATATTCCACAGAAACAGCCGATTCGCCGGGGCGAGTGGGCAACACTTGCAGTCTCATCGCAAGTGAAGGCCGTGGCGTCAAAGGACTATGTGACACCGGATTATGACGATCGAATAACGCAAAAGGAGACCCGCCCGAGGGGACAATCGGGCGGGTCCGGTGCGACACGGGGTGGATGAGGCGCCCGTGTCGGACGCAAATCCACTTCAGTCGATCAAGGGATCAGTAGTTGCAGGTCCGGACGCGGCCGACATAGTTGCCGTAGCCGTCATACTGGCGAACCCAGCCGCAGCGATATCCGTAACCGTAGTAGCCGTTGTTGGCGGCAATGGCGCTGCCGACGACCGCGGCGCCGACCACGCCGGCAGCGATGCCGAAGCCGATGCCCGGGCCCTTGGCCTGAGCCTGCTGGGACGATGCCATGGTGCCCGCGGCGGTGAGAGCAACGAGAGCGAAAGCAGCAATCTTGGACTTGATCGACATGGGATAACTCCATCCTGTTGAAGTGCAGCCGTCGTGGCCTGCATGCCAATCAGTCGGAGCCCAAATGGATCGGGTTCGAGACCCGGTCGAACTATTTGGTTTCAGGCAAATTCTTTTGGTTTCAGAACCGTGTCGTCATCCGCACGGAATATGTCGTCGTGCGAACCGGGCAATCCGCCCGGTTAACCACATTTCATGCGCCGGCGTCCGGTTCGCGATCAAACGCTGTCACGTCGAAGCGATGCATGTCCACGAGCAGTTCGCAGAACGCCTTTGCGCCGTGCGCCAGCAGTCTCTCACCCTTGTCGGCAGACGCCTGCTTGGCATCGCCGATCGCGCCGCTGGGGTGAAGGTCTTCGGCCTGCCACGCGAATGGCGCGGGCCGGCTTGCGGACAGCCAGCGATAATTCTTCTCGATTGCGATCGCTGACGATGCGAAATTTGCGATCTTGTCGTTGCGGACATGCTGCGGGTAGCGCGCCAGCATGATCGATGTTTCCACGGCGCCGCCATGAATCCCGTGACGCAATTCCTCGTCGGTGAACAGGCCATCCGGCGCACCGAAGCGGTTCCAGCCGGTGGTGGCGACCAGCATGCCGTATTCGGCACGCAGGTCCTGCGCCGCGAGCGTCATCGCAGCACTGTTGCCGCCGTGGCTGGTGACGATCACGAGTTTCTGGACGCCGGCGCGCGCGACGCTTTCGCCGATCGCGGTCCAGGACTGCAGCGCGATTTCGGTAGGCAGCGTCAGCGTGCCGGGAAAGGCGAGATGCTCGGTCGAGATTCCCACGGGTTGAAGCGGCAGAAACGTCGCCGGAACATCCGGAGGCAGCAGGCGCTGCACCTCAGCGAGATAGGCCTGCGCAATCATGACGTCGGTGCCGAGCGGCAGATGCGGCCCGTGCTGCTCGGTCGCGGCCAATGGCAGCACTGCAATCCAGGAGGCCGGATCGCTCCTGGCGATGTCGGGCCAGTGAATGGCAGTCCAGTCGCGGGGCGGCATGTTGGCAGTCATCGAGGTGCGTTTCTTTGATCAGTTTTGCAGGGTAGTCTGGCGGCAGATTGCTTCCTATCATGGGCCATAACGGTCGACGGAGTCCAATATGAGCCCGATATCCCTGCTGCGCGCGTTAACCATTGGCGCATTGGCCGTGATGGCCGCGCGGTCGCCCGCTGCAGCGGAAACCAGGCTCGACAAGGTCAGTTTTGGCACCAACTGGGTTGCCGAGGCCGAGCATGGCGGCTTCTTCCAGGCGGTCGCGGACGGCACCTACAAGAAATACGGGCTCGACGTCACCATCGTGCCGGGCGGCCCGAACGTGAACAACCGCATCCTGTTGATTTCAGGCAAGCTCGACTTCTTCATGAGCGCCAACACGCTGCAATCCTTCGATGCCGTCGCCAACAATGTGCCGGTTGTCGCTGTTGCCGCGATCTTCCAGAAGGACCCGCAGGTCTTTCTGGCGCATCCCAACCCCAAGGTGACCAAGCTCGAAGACCTCAAGCCGATGACACTGCTGATCTCGAAAGAGGGCGTCGCCGGCTATTTCCAATGGATGCGGTCCGAACTCGGTTTCAGCGCGTCCAAGGTCAAGCCTTACACCTACAATGCGCAGCCCTTTATCGTCGACAAGAACAGCGCGATGCAGGGCTATGTCACGTCCGAGCCGTTCGTGGTCGAGAAGCAGGCCGGATTCAAACCAACGGTGATGCTGCTCGCGGATTACGGCTTCGACGGCTATTCGACATTGATCGAAACGCGCCGCGAATGGGTCGACAAGAAGCCGGATCTCGTCCAGCGTTTCGTCGATGCCTCGATAATCGGTTGGTACAACTATATCTATGGCGACAACAAAGCCGCCAATGAGGTCATCAAGAAGCTCAACCCGGAAATGACCGATGAGTTGCTGGCCTATTCCATCGCCAAGATGAAGGAATATGGCATCGTCGACTCAGGTGATACTCTGAAAGACGGTATCGGCGCGATGAGCGAGGCGCGTGTCGCCAGCTTCTTCGACAAGATGTCGCGCGCTGGCGTGGTCAAGCGCGACATCGACTATCGCAAGGCCTATACGCTGCAGTTCATCAACAAGGGTGTCGGTCTCGATCTCCGGCCGAAGAAGTAAACCGGCAGATGGTCGAGCCTGTCTTCTCGTCAAGCGATGCCTCTAACGCCGTGCGTTTGCGCGGTGTCACAAAGATCTATGACAACGGCACCGTGGCGCTCGGGCCTCTTGATCTCGATATTCGCAAGGGTGAATTTGTGTCGCTGCTGGGATCGTCCGGCTGCGGCAAATCCACTGCATTGCGTCTGATCGCCGGCCTGATCGCGCCGTCCGCCGGAACCGTTGATGTCGCCGCACGCAGCAGCGGTCGCGCCATTGGCTTTGTGTTCCAGGAGCCGACGCTGATGCCGTGGAGCACGATCCGCGAGAATGTGCGGCTGCCCCTGAAGCTGGCGCATATGCCGGATACACAGTCGACGGCGCGGGTGGACGAGGCGCTGGCGCAGGTTGGCCTGGCTGATTTCGCTGACGCCTATCCGCGCGAATTGTCCGGCGGCATGAAGATGCGGGCGTCGCTGGCGCGCGCCCTGGTGACCGAGCCGGACATCCTGCTGATGGACGAGCCGTTTGCCGCGCTCGACGAGATCACGCGCTTCCGGCTCAACAACGACTTGTTGTCGCTATGGCGCAAGCTCGGCAAGACGGTCATTTTCGTCACCCATTCGGTGTTCGAGTCGGTTTATCTGTCGCAGCGCGTTGTGGTGATGACGTCGAGGCCCGGCCGCGCCAGCGCCGAATGTCACATCGAATCCGCCGAGCCGCGCGGTGATGCGTTCCGTACGTCGGTGGCCTATGCCGGCTATTGCCGCGATGTCTCGCGGGCGCTGATGCAGGCCAGCGACGAGAAGGCCAATGACGCAAAGGCGAGGGTATGAGGGGGCTGGAGCCATTACCGGCCGTCGATCGCGGTTCGGCCGTGCCGGGCAGCAGCACGCCGTGGCAGCGTGTCGTTTGGCCCGTTGTCGTGTTCATTGCGGGCATCGCGCTGTGGGACCTCGTCGTTCGGATCGGTGACATCCCGCCCTATCTGCTGCCTGGTCCCTTGCTTGTCTTTCAGACGCTGATTGCAGACTGGCCGATCCTGTCTGAATCGCTGGGCGTGACGCTTCTGACCGCGCTGGAGGGCTTTATCGCCGCGGCCATTGGCGGGATCGCGCTGGCGCTGTTGTTCAATCAGTCCAAGTGGCTGGAATATTCGCTGCTGCCTTATGCGATAGTGCTGCAGGTGACGCCGGTGATCGCCATTGCACCGCTGATGCTGATCTATCTGCCGCAGCAGACGGCAGTGGTGGTTTGCGCCTGGATCGTGGCGTTCTTCCCCGTGCTGGCGAATACCACGCTGGGTCTCAATTCGGTGGATCGCAATCTGGCCGGGCTGTTCCAGCTCTATCGGGCGTCGCGCTGGCAGGTGCTGCGCTATCTGAAGCTTCCGGCGGCACTGCCATTCATTCTTGGTGGATTGCGCATCGCCGGCGGACTGTCGCTTATCGGCGCTGTCGCGGCTGAAATCGCGGCAGGTGCGGCCGGCGCAGGTTCAGGCCTCGCCTATCGCATTTCGGAATCCAGTTATCGCCTCAATATTCCCCGAATGTTCGCCGCGTTATTGTTGCTGTCCGTTGCGGGGATTGTGATCTATATGCTGCTCGCGCTGGTATCCCACGGATTGTTGCGGCGCTGGCATGAGAGTGCACTGCGAAAGGAAAAATAATGGGGACGGGAATCTCTTCGGATAAAATCGACCTGCTGATCTATGGGCCAACGAAGCCGCTGATCAATAACGGTTTCTCGGATCAGTTCGTATTGCATAAGTGTGAAACACAGCACGATCTCGAACGGTTGCCAGCGGGTGTCGCCGAGAAAATTCGCGGCATCGCCGTGACCGGTCTGGTGCCGACCAACAGCGCCGTGCTGTCGAAATATCCCAAGGTCGAAATCATCTCCTCGTTCGGCGTCGGTTATGATCATATCGACGCGAAATATGCGGCCGAGAACAACATCCTCGTCACCAACACGCCCGATGTGCTGACCGAGGAAGTCGCCGATACGGCGCTCGGCCTGTTCATCGCCACCGCCCGTGAATTCATCAAGGCCGACAAATATGTCCGTTCGGGTCTGTGGCTGACGCAGCCCTATCCGCTCACGGTCGGCTCGCTACGCGACCGCAAGGTCGGCATGGTGGGCATGGGTCGCATCGGTCAGGCGATCGCACGTCGTCTCGACGCGTCGCTGGTGCCGGTGGTCTATCACTCGCGCAATCCGGCGGCAGGCGTCTCGCACAAGCACTATCCGAACCTGATCGAGATGGCGAAGGCTGTCGATACGCTGATCGTCATCACGCCGGGCGGAGCCTCGACGGCCAATCTCGTCAATGCAGAAGTGATGCAGGCGCTCGGTCCGCGCGGCATCATCGTCAATATCGCGCGCGGTTCGGTGATCGATGAGCCTGCACTGATCGCGGCGCTCAAGTCGGGCACCATTCTGGCGGCGGGTCTCGACGTGTTCGCGCAGGAGCCGAAGGTGCCTGACGAACTCAAGTCGATGCAGAATGTCGTGCTGCTGCCGCATGTCGGCTCGGCCTCGGTGGTGACGCGTAACGCGATGGATCAGCTTGTGGTCGACAATCTCAAGCTCTGGTTCGCCGGCAAGGCGCCGACGACGCCGATTGCAGAAACCCCGGTGAAAGGGCGCTGATCGTGAAGTCCGCGTCGGTGCGCTGTCGAAGTCTTGCGCTGGCCATTGCTGGCGCGATGCTCGTCGGCGCACCGGCATGGGCTCAGGATGCTGCTTCCCTGCGGAAGAACATGATCGGGCAGTGGGAGTTGTCGACCACCGAGCGCAGCAAGACCTGCGTGGTGACGCTGAAGAACGATGCGTTACCGCAGGGACTGAAGCTCGAACTCGAGCCGGATTGCGCAAAGGCGCTGCCTTTCACCAAGGACATCACCGCCTGGACTATCAAGGGGCTTGATATCGTTCGGCTACAGAATCCGACAGGGGAAGCGGTCATCGATTTCACCGAAGTCGAGAGCGGCATCTTCGAAGGCATTCGCACCGGCGAAGGCGTCTATATCCTGCAGAACCTGGCGGCAGCCCGCGCGCTGACCAAGTCGATGGACCAGATGATTGGCGACTGGTCGATGGTGCGCGGCAGCGGCCGCGTGATCTGTGGCCTGACGCTGACCAATACCGAAACGACACAGGACAATTTCGCCGTCTTCCTGAAGCCGCGCTGCGAGCCTCTCGTGGCGAATTTCAATCCCAAGCAGTGGCGTCTCGAGCGTGGCGAATTGCTGATAATGTCGGCATCAGGCGAGACCTGGCATTTCGAGGCCGACGACAACGCGCAGTGGCGCCGCGTTCCTGACAGCGCCGACCCCTTGATCTTGCTGCGGCAGTAGCCCGTCGCCCGGATGGAGCGACGCGGACTACGAAGCAGCGTTCCCTCGCGCCATGAGGCAATCGGCTCTTGAAATCCGCCGGTTCTGGCATTCGCGATGACCACTGATAGCTAACGACGCCCTTGCCCGCATAGCTCGTCGTGGTGTCAGAGAATTCGCCCTCAAAAACAGGCGAGTACTCCGCAACAGATCGCGAAGATGCCTTGACCATTCTAAACGCGCGCCGTGTCACTCTGTCGCAGATTGCTCAACGTCCTCAGATCAGCTTCATTCCCTTCAAACTCGCATGGCCATGTTTGCCGACGATGATGTGATCATGCACTGCGATGCCGAGCGGCGTGGCGACATCGATCACCGCCTTGGTCATCTGAATATCGGCTTGCGACGGTGTGGGATCGCCGGACGGATGGTTGTGCACCATGATGATGGCCGTCGCGGATAATTCGAGTGCGCGTTTGACTACTTCGCGCGGATAGACCGGCGTGTGGTCGACGGTGCCGACCTGCTGCACTTCGTCGGAGATCAACTGGTTACGCTTGTCGAGGAACAGGATGCGAAATTGTTCCTTGTCGGCAAAGGCCATGGCCGTGCGGCAATAGTCGATCACCGTCGCCCATGACGACAGCACAGTGCGCTGCTTCAACTGGCCCTTGGCGACGCGGCTGGTGGCAGCGGCGATCAGTTTGATCTCGGTAATGGCGGCTTCGCCCAGGCCGCCGATTTCGCGCAGCCGCGTATCCGGAGCATGTACCGTCTCGGCGAAGGAGCCAAACTTGGTGATCAGCGATTTCGCCAGCGGCTTGACGTCCCGGCGCGGCAGCGCACGGAACAGCACCATCTCCAGTAGTTCGTAGTCACTCAGCGCGTCGGCGCCGACGCTGCGAAAGCGCTCACGCAGTCGCTCCCGGTGGCCATGATAGTGCGGGGCTTCGGCAAGACCTGTCGGTGAGGCCGGGTCGCTGGAACTGACAGGCATGGGATGCCAATGCTCGCATGGACATTATCCACGAGCATGCCGCGCCCGGCTGCATTTGCAACCAGAAAGTGTTCACTGTCGCGTGGCGATTTAAAGTTTAGGCGGCAGGCGTCGGCGCCTGTTCGTTATGCCGCTTGGAGAGCGTGAAAATCTCAACGCCGGTCGCCGTTACGCCGACGGTGTGCTCGAACTGTGCCGACAGCGAACGGTCGCGGGTCACGGCGGTCCAGCCGTCGGACAGCACCTTCACATGCGGCTTGCCGAGGTTGATCATCGGCTCGATGGTGAAGAACATGCCGGGGCGCAATGTGACGCCTTCGCCGGGGCGGCCGACATGGATGATGTTCGGCTCGTCATGGAACATGCGGCCAAGGCCGTGGCCGCAGAAATCGCGGACCACGCTCATCTGCTGCGGTTCGACGAAACTCTGGATCGCGTGGCCGATGTCGCCGGTGGTGTTGCCGGGCTTCACCACGGCAATGCCGCGCATCATCGATTCATAGGTCACCTCGACCAGACGCTCCGCCTTGCGGGCGAGTTCGCCGACGCCATACATGCGGCTGGAATCGCCATACCACCCCTCGACGATAAAGGTGACATCGACATTGACGATGTCGCCTTCCTTCAGCGCGCGATCACCGGGCATGCCGTGGCAGACCACGTGATTGATCGAGGTGCAGGTCGAATAGCGATAGCCGCGATACATCAGCGTCGCCGGATAGGCGCCATGGCTGAAGGCGAATTCGCGGACGAAATCGTCGATCGCTGAGGTCAGCATGCCCGGCTTCACCAGATCGGTCAGTTCGTCCAGGCAGAGCGAAACCAGCGCGCCGGCCTTGCGCATGCCGGCAAAGGCAGCAGGACCGTGCAGCTTGATCTGGCCGGTTTTGCGCTGGGTGGTTTCGGAGGCTTCGACGTAGCTCATAAGAGATCTTGCCAGGCAGGGGGCGACGGGAATGTATGATTTGAAGCCCCAATTTAATGGCTGGGGCGGTCAGCGCAAGCCAAAGCCGCTCAGCCAGCCCGCTGGGGGCTCATGGCTCGCTGTGCCGGCCTTGTTCATGGCTGAATCGGCACGCGCCCGGCCAGAACGATGCCGTCACGGTCGATCCGGCAGGTATAAGCGATGGCTTCGACGCCTGTGGTGCGGGCCTTGTCGAAGGCGCGGCCGTAGGCCGGGTCGATATCCCGCGCCAGCGCAAGACCTGTCGACGAGCCGATCTGGACCACGAACAGCATCACGGCTCGGGCGCCCGCGGCGACCATGGCGGCCAGTTCGTCGAGATGCCGGGCGCCACGCGCGGTGACGGAATCCGGGAATTCGGCCAATCCCGGCTGGCGCATCATGTGGACGTTCTTGACCTCGACATAGCAGGGCGGCCGTGAGGGGTGTTCCAGCAGGAAATCCACCCGCGATGCCACGCCATATTTCACCTCGCGGCGGGTGATATCGTAGCCGGCGAGTTCGGGGATCGCACTCGCCGCCAATGCCTCGGCGACGATGGCATTGGGGTGCATCGTATTGACGCCGACCAGTTCGGGGCCATTGCCGAAATCGGCTTCGATCAGCTCCCATGAATAGGGCAGCTTGCGGGTCTTGCTGGGCGACTTCGACAGCCAGACGCGCGATCCGGGCGCCTGAAGTCCGAGCATCGCACCGGGATTGGCGACATGGGCGGTGATCACGCTGCCATCGGCCAGTTCGACATCGGCAAGGAAGCGCTTGTAGCGCCGCAGCAGCGTCGCCGGGACGAGATCGGCCTGTAGCCTCATCGGGACCTATTCCGGACCGGATGTGACTTCGACGATGGTTTCGACCGGCAATGCCCCGCCACGGATCTTTAGCTCGCGAACCGGATAGGGAACGCGGATGCCTTCACGCTTGAAGGCATCCCACAGCCCCAGCATCACCTCGCTCTTCACGGCATCCATGCCATCGGGCGAGTCGATCCAGAAGGTCAGCGAGAATTTCATGCCGGCTTCGGCGAACTCAGTAAGGATGCAGTTCGGTGTCTTGGTCGCATTGGCACGTGGCGATGCCTTTGCGACGTCGATGGCCAGCTTGCAGACCACGCGCGGGTCGGCATCGTAATTGGTGCCGAAAGTAACCTTCACCAGCGTGTCCTTGTCCGTATAGGTCCAGTTCACGACTTTCTGGGTAATGAGGTCCTCGTTCGGGATCAGAATTTCGCGACCATCGCCCGCTGCAACCGAGATGTAGCGCGTGTTCATCGCGCTGATGCGGCCGGAACTGTCGCCGATGGTGACAAGATCGCCGGGCTTCACCGATTTGTCGGCGAGCAGGATCACGCCGCTGATGAAATTAGCGACGATCTTCTGCAGGCCGAAACCGATACCGACACCGACCGCGCCGGAGAACACCGCGAGCGCCGAGAGGTTGATGCCGACCGCGCCCATGACGAGCGCGACCGCGAACACCATCAAAAGCAGCCGTACCAGCTTGATCAGCAGCACCTGGATCGAGGGCGTGAGGTCGTGGGACTGCCTGATGCGTCCTTCGAGGAAATTGCTGGCGATATTCGACAGCCACAGCGCCACCGCGAGCAGCACGCCGAGCTTGATCAGCAGCAGTGGCGTCAGCCGAAGCCCGCCGAGATCGATCCCGTTGGCATCCAGCATGGTGATGGTCGGTTGCAATTGGCCCATGATGCTGAGGGCCGCCACCAGCCAGGCCGAGATCGACACCAGCCGGACCACGAATTCATTGCGGATCACGCTGGTGACAAGCCGGATCACCAGCCAGGCCAGCGCGAGCTTCGCCGCCACCGACAGCAGATAGCTTCGGCTCGGCCAGGTCACGCTCAGCATGATTACACGGTCGAGAGTCATCAGGATGGCAAAGACCACTGTGGACGCGCTGCCGACGAGAATGCGCATGAACATGCGCAGCGGCGCCGGCCAGCCCATTGCCAGCGATGTCATATCGACCCGCGAGCGGATTGCGGCCCCGATGGCGAAGGCAATGCCGCCGCCGGCCATCATCAGTCCGAGCTGCAGATAGAACCACGGCGAGGTTACCTCGGCGCCGAACGATCGTGCGGTTGCCAGCACGAATTCGTGGGTGTCGGTCAGGTCAAGCATCGTGCAGCTCTCGTCTTCGTGAATGTGTCGTGTGGTGCGGAAGCATCGCTGGACGGCGTATTTGATTCGGATGGGCAGAGATTCACACAAGCACCACGTCGGCGCCATCGAGCGGGGCTCCTGCCTTGTGGTAATTCCCTAGAAATACCTGCAAATAGATATCACGCAGAAAACGTTTGGCGTCTCGGAGTGGCAACGATAAGCATGGATTTGCAAGTATTTCCGGCCTCGGAGCCTCATGGCGTCACTTGACTCAGTCAGCATTGCTATCCTTCTCGGCGCAGTTCTGGTCATGGCCGGCATCCTGTCCAGCCTGCTTGCGCTTCGCTTTGGCGCGCCCTTGCTGCTGTTCTTCCTGTTTATCGGCATGGCGGCGGGCGAAGCGGGCCCTGGTGGGCTGCGGTTCGACGATGTCCGTACGACCTATGTGGTCGGCTCGGTTGCATTGGCGCTGATCCTGTTCGACGGTGGGTTGAAGACACGGTTTCAGGCCATTCGCGCGGTGCTGGCCCCGTCGATGGTGCTGGCCACGATTGGCGTGTTGCTGACAGCATTGATCACGGCACCAGTCGCCAAATACGCCCTCGACCTGAACTGGACCCAGGCGCTGCTGACCGGCGCTGTTGTGGCTTCCACCGACGCAGCAGCCGTCTTCCTGTTGGTCCATGCGCAGGGCCTGCGCCTGCGGCCGAGGGTTGGTGCGACGCTCGAAGTCGAGTCCGGAACGAACGATCCGTTCGCCGTCTTCCTGACCCTGACGCTGGTCAAGCTGCTGTCGTTGGGCGACGCCTCGGCCGGCCATGTGGCATTGGAATTTGTTCAGGAAGCCGTGCTGGGCACGCTGATCGGTGTTGTCGGCGGGCGGCTTGTGGTCCTGGCCATGAACCGCGTGGCGCTGCCGCAGGGGTTGCATGCGCCCTTCGTCTGTACCGCGGCTTTGGTGATCTTTGGGCTGGCTCAGATCGCTCACGCCTCGGGCTTTCTGGCGGTTTATCTCGCCGGCATTATCATCGGCAATCGTCCGACGCGGGCGCACAATTCCGTGGTGACGTTCCTCGACGCGGCGACGTGGCTGGCGCAGATCGTGATGTTCGTCATGCTCGGCCTGCTGGTGTCGCCGGAACGGCTGGTGGGCAGCATCCTTCCGGCGGTCGGCGTTGCCCTGGCTCTGATGCTTGTGGCGCGTCCGGTTGCCGTGTTCCTGTGTTTGCAGCCATTCCGCTTCAACTGGCGCGAAAAGGTATTCGTGTCGTGGGTCGGCCTGCGCGGCGCAGTGGCGATCTTCCTCGCCTCGATTCCGATGCTGGTCGGTCTGCCCAAGGCGCCGCTGTATTTCGACGTCGCGTTCGTGGTCGTGATCATCTCGCTGCTGTTCCAGGGATGGACGCTGGCTTTTGCTGCCCGGAAGCTCCATGTCGCTCTGCCGCGCACCGACAGGGGGCCGCGCCGTATCGAACTCGATTTGCCAGGTCAGCTCGAACAGCAACTGGTCGGCTATGCCGTGCGTCCGAAGAGCCTCTACCTGAAGCGCAACCTCATTCCGTCGTGGTCGAAGCCGACGCTGGTCATTCGCGATGAGCGCATCCTGACGCCGGCCGAAGCTGCGCCGGTCGAGGCGGGCGACTACGTCTATCTGCTGGCGCCACCGGAAAAGGCCGAGGCGCTGGATCGCTTCTTTGTCGATATGCCACCCAGCACGGCACCGGATCCGCATTTGCTCGGCGACTTCGTGGTGCCGGGTGAAACGACTCTTGGCGATCTTGCTGCGGTCTACGGCATTGCCGTCGATCCGCAGCAGGCGGGACTGACGCTGGCTGATTATTTCGACATCCATCTCGATCATGCGCCGACAGTCGGTGCTGCCTTGCCGATAGACAGCATCGATCTCGTCGCGCGCAGTCTTGGTGGCGGACGCGTCAATGTGGTCGGTCTGCGACTGCCCGAAGACGAGGAGCCTGCGCCGCCGAAGTTGACGCGGGCGCAATTCATCAAGAGCAAGCTGAAGCGAAGCTGGACCGCGCTGTCCGGCGCCTGATTGGCTCAGGCCGCGGGGATGATGCGCGGCAGGATCTCAGTGCCGCCGAAAGCTGCGACGCGGCCACGCCTCAGCATCACCACATGTGTTGCAAGCTGGCGCATCTCGTCGGCATCGTGGCTGACAAAGACCATCGGCACATCGCCTTCATCGCGCAGTCGCTTGAGATAGGGCAGGATCTCGGCCTTGCGCTCCTCGTCGAGCGCTCCCATCGGTTCGTCGAGCAACAGCAGCCGCGGTCGCGATAGCAGTGCACGCCCCAGCGCCACACGCTGGCCTTCGCCGCCTGACAGGCCGCCGGGACGGCGATCGAGCAGATGCCCGATATCCAGCATCTCGGTGATGCGCGTCTCCTCGGCGGGATCGCGTGTGAGCCGATTCATCCGGCGTCCGTAATCGAGGTTCTGCGCGACGCTCAGATGCGGAAACAGTCGCGCATCCTGAAACACATAGCCGATGCGACGCCGATACGGCGGGACGTGAATGCGCGCGCTGCCATCATAGAGCACTGCGTTGTCCACGGTGATGATGCCGCGGTCCGGCTGTACAAGGCCTGCGATCATGCTGACCAGCGAGGTCTTGCCCGCGCCCGAGGAGCCGAACAGGCCTGTCACGCGGCCTTCGCTGGTAAAAGCGACGTCGACGGAAAATTCGCCGAGTTGTTTGAAGACATCAACGAGCAGCACGATCAGTGTCCATGCAGCCGTTGCGTCGCGCGGCGCGCGAACCATTCCGAGGCGATAAGCGCCAGCACAGCGATGCCGATGGAGATCATCACCAGACGCGAGGCGGCTGCGTCGCCATCGGGGGTCTGGATCAGCGAATAGATCGCGGAGGAAATCGTCTGGGTCTCGCCGGGAATGTTCGAGACGAAAGTAATCGTGGCGCCGAATTCGCCGATGGCCTTGGCAAAGCCGAGCACCATGCCGGCCAAAACACCGGGCAGCGCCAGCGGCAGCGTCACGGTTGCAAATACCTTCCAGGGCGATGCGCCGAGCGTGCTCGACGCCTGTTCGAGCCGCCGGTCAACCGCTTCAATCGAGAGCCGGATCGGCCGCACCAGCAGAGGGAACGACATCACGCCGCATGCGAGCGCGGCACCCGTCCAGCGAAAGGCGAAGACGATGCCGAGATGTTCGGCGAGCCAGGCGCCGAGAAGGCCGCGTTTGCCGAGCAGCAGCAGCAGCAGATAGCCGGTGACGACGGGCGGCAGCACCAGTGGCAGATAGATTATGGCGTCGATGATCGGCTTGCCCCAGAAGTCACGCCGCGCGAGCAGCCACGCGACCCCGATTCCGATCGGCGTCGAGATCAATGTCGCGATCACGGCGACCCTGATTGAAAGCAGGATCGCCGTCCATTCCTGAGGTGAAATGTCGGACACGTGTCAGGACGTCGGCTTGATCAGGAATGTGAAGCCGTACTTCTCAAGAACCATCTTTGCGGCCGATGACTTCAGAAAGGCCAGATAGTCGGCGGCTTCAGTCTTCGCGGTCGTTGTCGCGGCGATCGGATAGATGATCGCCGGATGCGAGTCCGACGGGAAGGTGCCGATGACCTTTACGCCCGGATCGATCTTGGCATCGGTCGCATAGACGATGCCGAGCGGGGCTTCGCCGCGCGACACCAGCGTCAGCGCGGCGCGCACGCTCTCGGCCATCGCGAATTTCGACTCGGCCGCGGTCCAGCTACCAAGCTTCTCAAGTGCGGCCTTGGCATATTTGCCGACCGGAACGGATTTCACGTCGCCGGTGGCGATCTTGCCGTCGCCGGCGAGCTTGGCGAGATCGAAGCCCTGACCGATCGTCACCTTGTCGAGCTTGGAGTCCCTGGCGGCGATCAGCACGATGCTGTTGCCGAGCAGGTTCACACGGGTCGACTCGTTGATGTTCTTCTTGCCGATGGCATAGTCCATCCAGTCGGTGTCGGCGGACACGAAGACGTCAGCCGGCGCGCCCTGTTCGATCTGCTTGGCGAGCGCCGAGCTCGCGGCGTAGCTGGCGGTGATCTTGACGCCGGTCTTGGCGGTGTAAGCGGCATCGAGTTCGTCGAGGGCATTCTTCATCGAGGCCGCGGCGAACACCGTCAGGGCTTTGTCCTGCGCTTGGGCAGGTGTGAGGGTCGATCCGAGGAGGATCGAGAACGCAGCGAAAAGTCCGGCAAATCGATTCATGGGGCGCTCCATGCGTGAGCACAGCGCAAAGCGCGCGTAACTCAGGCGTTGGTTGGGACATGCGACAGGCGGAAGCGCCATTCCGGCAATCCCGGGGACTTACGATCGTCCAGGATATCGCTGGGGAACAATATCAGGCTGGCCAAGGGGGTAAAGACCCCAAGTCTCTACTCGGATGGCAGCACGGCCATGCTGATGCTGTTTTCGGTCACGCCGCTGACCTGAATCACGAAGGGACCTGCCGCAAGATCGTATTTCATGGTCTTGCGAATGCCGGCACAGTCGGTCGCGCTGCTGAACTCCATTGGCTTCAGTATCTCGCCATCCTGCACCACATCGACCCAGGCGCCGACCGAAAGGCTGATCGTATAGGCGCCGGCCTTGGGCGCTTTCTGGAAGCGCGTAAAGCCTGCAAATGTGCCGTCTTTAGGTTTTCGCTCCGGCGACAAGGGCAGCTTGGCCTCGGCAGGCGTCGTCAAACTAAGCGTCGCTGCAGCAGGGATTGCGAGTTCGGCGCCTGAGGCAATCTTGAGACGATCCTGCGCCGTCAGTGCAGCGCGTTCCTTGTCGATCGGCCATTTGAACTTGTCACAGCCACTTGGCTCGGCAGCCCATGCAGGCACCGAACCGAGCAGCGTGAGCGCGACAATCAGACGCGCACGCATGATCAATCTACCGCGATCATGACGTCGGAGGCCTTCACCACGACGATGCATTTGCCGCCGGCCTTGAGCGTCAGGTCGTCAACGGCTTCGTTGGTAATCGAGGAAGTCATGATCTGGCCGCCGCCGATATCAACGCGGACATGCGATGTGGTGGCGCCTTGGTGACTTCGAGGACGGTACCCTTGATCTGGTTGCGTGCACTGATGCGCATGTTGGATCTCGCGATTGGGCCGGGCTGCTGACAGCCGCCGCCAATTATGGAAGGAGTTCGGGAGATACTCCCGTTTCGATCGTCCGCTTACGGCACAACGATGGCGTGTTCTAACCCGGATTTACGACGGCGCGATAGCCGATCGGCTGATCACGGTGCCGTCAGGACCTGCCTGCAGGCGGCCGGCATTTCGGCGAGGGTCATCGGCGGCTTCGGCTTGGGCGGAACCGGCGGTGGCTTCGGGTGCAGCACGGCATCGCTGAACCAGTAAGCAAGATCACCGGCGCTGCAGCCTTCGCTCTCGTTCGGCGGTGGCTGGGATTCGCATTCGGTGCTGCCGACCGGGCATTTGATGCGGACATGGAAATGATAGTCATGGCCGTACATCGGCCGCACCTTCGACAGCCAGCTGCGGTCGCCCTTGGCCTCGCGGCACAGCGCCTTCTTGATGGCGGCGTTGACGAAGATGCGCTCCACGCTGGGCTCCAGCGCTGCAGCGCGGATCACCGGCAGATGGGTCGGCGTCCAGGCGGTCGGATCGATGTCGAGCCGGTCGCGCCGCACCATCATCACCGCCGACATCTCCTCGCGCTCGTTGCGCGAGAGTTGGCGGTTCGGCATCGGCGTCAGCCAAATATCGGCATCGAGCCCGACCTGATGACTGGCATGGCCAGTGATCATCGGCCCGCCGCGCGGCTGCGACATGTCACCGACCAGGATGCCGGGCCAGCCCGCATTCTTGTTGGCCTTGACCGATAGCCGCTCCAGCAGCTCCACCAGTTGCGGATGCGCCCAGTTGCGATTGCGCGACAGCCGCATCACCTGCCAGGTCGGTCCGTTGATCGGCAACGCTTCGGCGCCTGCGATACAGCCCTTGGCGTAGAAGCCGATCACGTGCGCCGGCGATTTTGTCGGCAGCACCTTGCGGCCGAACAATTCCTTGGCGCCGATGCTCGGGTCGTTCGGGTTGGCCAGTGGCGGCAGCGGTTTCGGATCGACGCTGCCTTTGGTCTGCGCCAACGCCAGCGGCGCTGAAACGACGACGGCTGGCAGCGATATGAGGCTGAGAATCAGGCGAAGGCTCATGCCGTAACTATAACTGAAGCTGTCGATCAGGTGAGTGGCCTGCGGCACACATGTTCTTAACTCGTCGGTAACCATATCCGACGCTGGCGCTTTTTTTTGCGTTTGGGGTTGCCGTCCCGGTGCTTGCCGCCGGTCTAGTCATTTTATGAGCGTTTCGTGCCGCTTGCGTCGCTCACTTGGCGGGATGATCGCGCATGCCCCTCTGACGGATAGAGGTGGGTAACCTTGGGCCTACAGCTTTTGCCTGTTGTGAAGGCACCCGATGTGTACAGGCGCGCAGCGCAAACGGTAATCGTTGCTGCCGAGCGGGCATTGATACCGTTTTTTCAGACACTTCTTGCACAGATTGTCACACGCGCGTTGCGAGTGGATCATTGATGCCGAAGTTCCGGCCCGAAGCGAAGAAGAAAGCGAAAGCCGGACTGACGTCTCGGATCACCCGGTCGAGTCGGGCAATGGCGGCTGCGCCGAAACTGGCGCCGAAAAAGGGTCTTGTCAGCGGTGCCATCCGCGAGATCGTGCGTCAGCGAGCCCAGGCCGAGGCAGCGATCGCGGAAGCCCGCAAGTCCCATGAACGCCTGCGCGAGGCGATCGATATCCTGCCGCAGGGCATTGTGTTTCTCGATCCCGACGGGCGCTACATCCTCTGGAATAAAAAATACGCGGAAATCTACAACCGCAGCTCGGATCAGTTCGTGCCGGGCGCGCGGTTGCAGGACACGATCCGTGTCGGCGTCGAGCGCGGCGATTATCCGGAAGCCATCGGCCGCGAGGACGAATGGATCGCGGAGCGCGTCGCCAAGCTGTTCCATCCCGGCGAGCGCCATGAGCAGGTTCTGGCCGATGGTCGCGTGATCCTGATCGAAGAGCGGCTCACTGAAGATGGCGGCGTCGTCGGTCTGCGCGTCGATATCACCGAACTGAAGCAGCGCGAGGCGTCGTTCCGCCTGCTGTTCGAGAGCAATCCGGTGCCGATGATCGTCTGCGCGCTCGACGATGAGCGCATCCTCAGCGTCAACGATTCCGCGATCGAACATTACGGCTATACGCGCCCGGAATTCGAGAAACTGACCATCCGCCAGCTGCAGGCCTTCGAGGCCGAGCCGCCCTGGGTTGGCGATCATGCCAATGACGAGCAGGCTGCGCGAACGTGGAAACACGTCAAGGCCGATGGCTCGCTGATCGATCTGGCAATCTATTCGCGCAACCTCGTCTATAACGAGGAGCCGGCCGTGATGCTGGCGCTGATGGACATCACGGAGCGCAAGCGCGCCGAGATGCGCCTCGCTTTCATGGCGCATCACGACGGCCTCACCGGCCTGCCGAACCGCAACCTGCTGCGCCAGCGGCTCGACGAGATTCTCGCACATACACGGCGCAGCGGCGAGAAGGTCGCCGTTTTGTTTCTCGGTCTCGACAATTTCAAGGGCGTCAATGACACGCTCGGCCACGGCATCGGCGACAAGCTATTGCGCGGCGTGGCGCGGCGGCTACGTTCGTTGCTGCGCGAGGAAGACGCGCTGGCGCGGCTGAACTCCGACGAATTCGCCATCATCCAGACCGGCATCAATCGTCCCGAGGATGTGGTGCTGCTCGCGCGCCGATTACTCGACGCCGTCGGCGAGACCTATCTGCTCGATGGTCATTCGGTGGTCATCGGCGCCAGCATCGGCATTGCGATGGCGCCGAGCGACGGCGACGAATCCGAGCGGCTGCTCAAGAACGCCGACATGGCGCTGTCGCGCGCCAAGAACGATTCTCGCGGCACCTTCAGCTTCTTCGAATCCGGCATGGATGCTCGCGCTCAGGCGCGCCGCAAGATCGAGATCGATCTGCGCGCCGCGATTCAGGAGGATCAATTGCGGCCATTCTATCAGCCGCTGATTGATCTCAAGACCGGACGCATCACGGGCTGCGAGGCGCTGGTGCGCTGGCCGCATGCGGAACGCGGCATGATCTCGCCGGCGGATTTCATCCCCGTCGCAGAAGACACGGGCCTGATCAATGCGCTCGGCACGCAGATCCTGCGCCGCGCCTGCAACGAGGCTGCGCGCTGGCCCGATGAAGTCCGCGTTGCGGTTAATCTGTCGCCGCTGCAGTTCCGCGTCGGTAATCTCTTGTCGGTGGTGATGGACGCGCTGAAGCATTCGGGCCTGCCGCCGCGGCGGCTTGAACTGGAGATCACCGAGACGCTGTTGCTGGAAAAGAGCAACCAGGTGCTGGCAACCCTGCATGCACTGCGCGCGCTCGGCGTGCGCATCTCGATGGACGATTTCGGCACCGGCTATTCGTCGCTCAGCTATCTCAGAAGCTTTCCGTTCGACAAGATCAAGATCGATCAGTCTTTCGTGCGCGATCTCGGCTCCAACCGTGATGCGCAGGCGATTGTCCGCTCGATCATCAGCCTCGGCATGGGCCTCGGTGTCACCATCACGGCCGAAGGCGTCGAGACCGAATCCGAACTCGCCTGCCTGCGCAGCGAAGGCTGCCATGAAGGGCAGGGCTTCCTGTTCAGCCGTGCCCGGCCCAATGACGAGATTGTCGAGCTGCTGAGGGCTCAGGCATGTGCCGCGCCTGATGCCGAACTATCGGTGCGTGCGCAGGTCGCGTGATCTGCAGAGGCAAGTCACGCCGGCCGAGCGGATTTGCGTTTGTTCAGATGATAGGTGAGCGCCAACGCGATGCAGTGGCGCAATGCTTGCTCGGGAATATCGGCGTCTGAACGGAAGGTGATGCTTCTGTTGCCGTCATAGGTCATCTCCTTCGGGTACAGCTCCCGGAAGGTCTCGACCAGATTGGTCTGGCAATGGAAAAATACGGCATAGCGATTGCCGGTGGATTTCAGCTGGTCAATTCGAATCGTGCTGCCGCTTCCGGTCTGCGTGGTGAGATAGCTCGGCTGTCCCCATTTCAGGGTTTCCTCAAGTTTGCCGACACCTTCGGTCGCCGCTGCGGTCTCGAAGATCAGCCGGCGAAGCGCGATCAGCTTCGGCCTAAGCACGCGCGGATAAGCACTGAAGACCGCTTCGACTGCTGGATCGGTGAAATCCATTCGCCGTTTTTCAGCAGCCTGGCTGGTCGCGCTGCGCTTCATCCCATTCTTTGAAATTCCGGCGCGAAGTCGTTCCTCACAGCTGGAAAACCCGGCGCGCAGCCGGGTCCAGTCGCGCGCGTGATGGTCAAGCTATTTCGTCTGATCCTCGATCGTGGCGCCAGGCGAATGCGCCTTGATGGAGTCGATCGCGCTGGTGGCCGAGCCCTTCTTTTTGTAGCCTTGAGAGCCGAACATTTCCTCGCCGTTCGGTGCCCTGAATCGAAACCGGAATTCGCCCGCCTTGTCCTTATAAATCTCGAATTTATAGGCCATGGATGTCTCCTGCCGATGCGACGCGCTCGCCTGAATTGGAGAGCCCGCAAATCGTCCGTCCGGGTTGTGATTGAGTCAAGGCTCCGCCGCCCGGCGCAGTGGGCCGCGGGCTGCCCCTGTTTCCCGTCCCGCGCTTGCGAGATCATGGAGCGCCGGGAGGCGCCAGGGGTTTGCGAGACCCCATGAGGCTGGCCTTGCGAGGGCCCGCCTGCACGTCAGCACCTGCGGGATTGCGAGTCCCGCGGGAGAGACGCACGCGTTGCGACATCGGCGAGGGTACGAAGCCCGCCGAGCGAACGCTGCGCCTCCCGGCGCTCCACCAGCCGCAGCCCGAACGCCGGGCCGCCGCTGCCGGTCAGGTTCGCCGCGCGTCATGATCGCGCTGCCAACCGAACCGACAGATGAACACATAATCCAACAAAGGAATATTGTCAATATCGGCGTGGAGTATGACTGAATCGGCAAGGACGATCGGATATGCAGTTGATGGGTCCGAATTAACGATGCCTACGAACAACATGCGTCTTTGGATGATACCGGAGCGCAGCACGCGCTGGCCTTCTTCTGCTCCTCCAGCCAGCGGTCGCGCGGCTTGCAACTCGCCGGACGCGGAGCAAGCGCCACCGTGAGATTGTCACCCTCCAAGCGTGGTGTATCCGCGCAGTGTAGTTGCATCGGCGCGACGCCATCGCTCACTTCGAAGGTCAGTCGCGCATTGGCATCGAGAGCGACATGGTCGGAGACTTTCCGGATGATGGCCGCGAACTTTCCCGCGGTCATATGCGTCCGGTCGCCTTCGACAATGTCCCACAACTGCACGAAGATTTCCGACCATGCTTCGGGATTGCCGCCGCAGTCGAGGGCGGAAAAGGCTCCCGTCTTGACCTCGGTGACGTGATAGCCGGGCCGAATGCTGTTCCCGCCATAGGCGAAAACCAGAGGTCGCGCCGGTGCCGCATCGCAGGCGGCGAGGAGTGCCCCGATGCTGATGTCGTCCGTGATGATCTGTGGCGAAGGCGGAATTTCCGGCTTGGCAAGGTCCAGCATCGATGTTACTCCATGGTTCTATATTTTTAGGATTATTGAAATATGGAAGAACGTCAAGCCCTGTCAGCTT
Source organism: Tardiphaga sp. (assembly GCF_041424195.1). Lineage (NCBI taxonomy): Bacteria > Pseudomonadati > Pseudomonadota > Alphaproteobacteria > Hyphomicrobiales > Nitrobacteraceae > Tardiphaga > Tardiphaga sp. Next base: position 29,503 of record NZ_JBGMOE010000187.1, read on the forward strand.
TCGCAGCTCTGTCCCAAGAGACGCGGCTTCGCATCGTGCGGCTGCTGGTGCAGGCCGGTCCCGCCGGGATGCCGGCCGGCGCAATCGCGGAGGCTGCGGGCGTGTCGGCCTCGAATGTGTCCTTCCATCTGAAGGAGCTAACCCAGGCTGGCCTTGCCAGCGCCAAGCGCGAAGCCCGGTCGATTGTCTACACGGCCGATTACGACGCGCTGTCGGGCCTTATCCAGTTTCTGATGCGGGATTGCTGCGCGGGGCATCCGGACATCTGTATGCCAGCCACGGCGTCCGCATGCACGTCGGATGGCAAGGAGCTGTCACGTGCCTGATAGTGTCGATGTCATCATCTACCACAACCCGGATTGCGGCACCTCGCGCAACACGCTGGCGATGATCCGCAATGCCGGCATTGAGCCGCACATCATCGAGTATCTGAAGACACCGCCGTCGAGGGTCATGCTCGTTCAATTGCTCGCGCGCGCCGGCATGTCGGTGCGCGACGTCCTGCGTGAGAAGGGAACGCCCTATGCCGAACTGGGACTCTCCGACACCAGTCTGACCGACGCGCAACTCCTCGACGCCATCGAAGCCCATCCGATCCTGATGAACCGCCCGATCGTGGTCTCCGCGCTGGGCGTGAGACTCTGCCGGCCATCCGAAGCGGTTCTGGACATTATGCCCACTCCGCAGCTTGGAGCATTCTCGAAAGAGGACGGCGACCGGGTCGTGGATGCGAGCGGCCAGCGGATCGCAGGACAACGTCATGACCAGTGAAGTCATCGGCAGGCCGGTTTCCACTCCGGCGATGGGCTTGTTCGAGCGCTATCTCACGATCTGGGTCGGTCTCTGCATCGTCGTCGGCATTCTGCTGGGGCGATGGATGTCGGCCGCTTTCCATGCGCTCGGCGCGGCGGAGATTGCACAGGTCAATCTGCCGGTGGCTGTCCTGGTCTGGCTGATGATCATTCCCATGCTGCTCAAGGTGGACCTCGGAGCGCTCGGTCACGTTGGCGCACACTGGCGCGGCATTGCCGCGACCGTCGGAATCAACTGGCTGGTGAAGCCGTTCTCGATGGCGCTGCTCGCCTGGCTGTTCATCGGCCATGTGTTCAGGCCGTATCTGCCCGCGGACCAGATCGACAGCTATACGGCTGGTCTCATCCTGCTTGCCGCCGCGCCTTGTACGGCGATGGTGTTTGTCTGGTCGAATCTGGTCGATGGCGAGCCGAACTTCACGCTTGGACAGGTCGCGCTCAACGACACCATCATGGTGGTTGCCTTCGCGCCGATTGTCGGCCTTCTGCTCGGACTATCATCCATCATCGTGCCTTGGGGCACGTTGCTGTTGTCCGTCCTGCTCTACATCATTGTGCCTGTGGCGATCGCGCAACTCTGGCGGCGCGCATTGCTGGCAAGGGGAGGCGAGGCGGCGCTATCGCAGGCGCTGTCGCTGCTCGGTCCGGTATCGCTGGTCGCGCTCCTCCTAACTTTGGTGCTGTTGTTCGGCCTGCAGGGCGAGCAGATCACCCGGCAGCCGCTGATCATTGCGCTGCTCGCCGTCCCGATCCTGATCCAGGTCTATTTCAATGCCGGTCTCGCCTACTGGCTCAACCGCCGCCTCGGCGTCGCCTGGTGTGTGGCTGGCCCTTCCGCCCTGATCGGCGCATCGAACTTCTTCGAGCTGGCCGTGGCCGCGGCGATCGCACTGTTCGGTTTTCAGTCGGGCGCGGCACTGGCAACGGTCGTCGGCGTTCTGATCGAGGTGCCGGTGATGCTCTCCGTGGTTCACATCGTGAAAGCGTCTCGGGACTGGTACGAGCGGGGAGCCGCGAACTGAGGTGACCGTCGTTCGTTGGCAAGTCGTATCCGCGCTCGGTACGACGCAGACACTGGCTTGGGCTTCCAGCTACTACGTTCCGGCCGTGTTCGCAGATCCCATTTGCGACGATCTGCATCTGTCCCGGACGTGGTTCTTCGCCATGTTCTCCGTGGCGCTGCTGGTGTCGGGTTTGCTCGGCCCGCTCGCCGGCCGCATGATCGACCGCAGCGGCGGCCGGGATGTACTTGCCGCCACCAATCTGACGTTTGCGGCGGGGCTGGCCTTGCTTGCGGTCGCAACGGGGCCGATCACGCTGGCCCTGGCGTGGCTGGTCATCGGCGCCGGCATGGGTTTCGGCCTGTACGAGGCTGCGTTTGCGACAGTTGCGGGATTGTGGGGGCGGCAGGCCCGCAGTGCGATCACCGGCATCACCCTGTTCGCGGGTTTTGCGAGCACCATCGGCTGGCCGCTCAGTGCCGCGATGATCGATGCCTTCGGCTGGCGCGGCGCCTGCTTCGCATGGGCCGCGTTGCATATCGTCGTCGGTCTGCCGCTCAACCGCTTTCTCGTTCCGAAGGCCTCGCCGCATGCGCCTCTGGATGAGCCTGCCGTCCCCACATCAGGCATTCCATGGGCGATGATCGTTCTGGCCGGCGTATTCGGCGCGACGTGGTTTGTCACCACCGCCTTTGCCGCTCACATGCCGCGCCTGCTGGAAGCGTTGGGGGCCACGCCGGCGCAGGCCGTGCTGGCCGGGGCCCTGATGGGACCTGCGCAAGTCGCAGCCCGGATCGGGGAATTCGGTCTGCTCAGAAATGCGTCGGCGATGATATCTGCGCGTCTTGCCGCGGGTCTGCATCCCATCGGCGCCGGATTGCTGATCCTGTTCGGAGCGCCAGTCGCGCTGCCATTCGCCCTTCTGCACGGCGCCGGCAATGGCCTGTTCACGATCGCGCGCGGAACGCTTCCGCTGGCCATGTTCGGCGCCGTCGGATACGGCATGAGAACCGGCTGGCTGGCCACTCCGGCGCGCATCCTGCAGGGCGCTGCGCCGTTGCTGTTCGGCCTGGTACTGGATCAGGGTGGCCCGCGCGTCGCGCTGGCGCTCACAGGCGGGCTGACGTCGCTTTCGTTCCTGGCGCTCTTTTGGTTGAAGGCTCCTGTGGTGAAGCCGGCTGTGCCTTCCGGCGCTCCACCAGCGGCCGTTCGAATAACCGGGCGGCCGCTGCAGTCTGATTGATGCTGCATGTCATGAGCATGCGGCAATCGAGCAGGCTAAAGTCCTGATGGTTCGATTCAGGACTCAAGCTGATAGAGGCCGAAGCTCCGCAGCCGCGACGAAGATGTCCTAGTTGGAAATCTTCGTCTTTGCGCGCTTCACGATATTTTCCATCCGCGCGGAGTCCTTTGCGATTGTCGCTCCGAACGCGTCGGGTTGATCTGCAATCACCGTCAAACCAAGGCCTTCCAGACGGGCGGAGACTGACGCATCGCGCAACGCCTCCACGATAGACTTGTTGAGCTTCTCGATGACGTCCTTCGGGGTCGCCGATGGGGCGACAAAGCCGTACCAGTTGCCCGCCAGAAGGTTGGGCGATCCTGCCTGCGGCGCCGTCGGCACATTGGGCAGCTGCTTGCTTGGTTCCGATGCGGTCACCACGATCGGCCTCAGCGTCCCGCTTTGCACCTGCTGGACGGTATTCGACAGGTTGTCGCACATCATGGATACCTGACCACCGATCACATCCTGAAGTGCGGGAGCCGCGCCCTGATACGGGATGTGAACGGCATCAACGCCTTCGAGCACCTTCAGCGTCTCGCCGCACAAGTGGCTCGTGCTGCCGTTGCCGGCGGAAGCAAATGTCAGCTTGCCCGGCTCGGCTTTGGCCAGCGCCACCAATTCCTTCAGCGAGCTTGCCTTGACCGACGGATTGACGACGAGGATGTTTGGTGTCGAAGCGCCATTGGTGATCGGTGTGAAATCCTTGTCAGAATTATAGGCGGGCTTTTCATAGATCCACGGATTGATCGCCATCATGCCTGTCGTCGCGAGCAGAATCGTATAGCCATCCGCCGGCGAAGCGGCGACGCGAGCCGCCCCGATCGAGCCGTTGGCGCCGCCGCGGTTCTCGATGATCACGGTGACGCCGAGCGACTTCGACATCAGCGGAGCCACCAGTCGTGGAATCGCGTCCGCCGTGCTTCCAGCCGGGTAAGGGACCACGATCGTGATCATTTTTTCCGGAAAGCCGGCCGCTGCTGCGCCGTGTATGCCCAAGGCGACAGGCGCTACCAGCGCCGCCAAAAGAAACGTCGTCCACTTCATCCGTAAATCCTTGCTTGGCATTCTGAAACTCCTGCATGACATCTTGGGAACCATGGTGTTGGCTCCTCCAGGCTTACTGGCGCTTCCACTGCCGCGGTTCTTGTCCAGCCGAGTGACCGGTTGCCGTCGACATCGTCTCAGAGAGAGTTGCTGATCACCCCGGGCTGAGCTCGGCGACATGCAGCGAGCTAGCCCGCTCGAGCGAGTCCAGCATCGCGATCCGTCGCAAAAGTGCTCGTCCCTTTTCCGGATCGGTGGCTGCTGCGCGAATGTCGTCGCGGAAACGCGCGCGATCGGCTTCGTCTTTCGCTTCCAGATTTTTCTTGTTGCGAATGGTGTCGCCCTGAATGGCTTGCATGGTGACCGTGCGGCGCTGCAGATCGTAATCGGCGAGAATGCGTTCATCGGCCGTACCGTTGATGACCGGACCCAGCTTCGCCGTCAGGTTCAATGCATCGTGAATGCCGCCATTCATACCCATGCCGCCGAGCGGATTGTTGATGTGGGCCGCGTCGCCGGCCAGGAACGTGCGGCCTTTCTGGAAATTCGCGGCGACACGCTGATGCACACGATAGAGCGTCGTGTGGAGAATGGGGGCGTCCAGCTCTGCGGGAACGATCCGCCGGATCGACGCCGTCACATAGGCTTCGGACAGCGCTTCCTCATCGGATGTTTCGGCGGCCACCGGCATCATCACGCGCCATGCGCCGAGGATACGCAGGAGGAAGTACCAGCGTTCGGGATCGGCGACATAGCTGACCGACGAAACGCCCGGCCGAAGCGCCGTGAAATCGACCGGTGTCGTCATCACGAGGAAGCGCTCGGGCCAGGTGAAGCCCTCGAATTCCATGTTCTGGCTGCGGCGAACGATGCTGTTCGCGCCATCGGCGCCGATTAGCCAGGCGCATTCATGCGTCGCGTCGTGGCCGTTGGTCGTGACGACCACCTTCACAGTATCGCTGGTCTGCTCAACGGATTTGACCTCGCTGCCGAATGCGATCGAGAACAGCGGATTGTCGGCCAAGGCATCCAGAATGATACGGGTGAGCTTGAACTGTTCGGCCTGCAGACGGAAAGGATGCCGCACCAGATCGGAAATCGCCGCGAAATCGAAGGTGCCGAGCAGTCCGTCCTCGGACGAACTGTACTGGACCGTCGGCGCCTTCAGTCCCTGCGCGATCAGCGCGCTGGCGAAACCGAGATCGTCGAGCATGTCCAGCGTCGGCGGATGGAACGTCGATGCACGCGACTCGGTGCCCAAGGTATCGCTCTTCTCCAGCACCAGAACCGGAATGTTCTGACGCACCAGATCTGCGGCTGCCACCATGCCGACCGGCCCCGCACCGGCGATGATGACGGGAAGCTTCGCGTTACTCATTGTATCAAGACCTCTTGCGGGATTTCCCGAACGCCTCGGCTCTCGTCGACGACCGCTCGGAAACGGCCAGTCGTCGTTGCCGTCATGACTTTTATCATCGGCCGGCAGATTGTTGCCTTGTGCTTAGGCGTGCAAACAATTTAATCTGCGGACATCTTGCGTTTTTGGAATGAGCTATGCGCCGCAGAATACCCAGCCTCGGCGCGCTGATGGCATTCAGCGCGGCCGCCAAGCACCTCAGCGTCACCCGTGCCGCCAGCGAACTCGCGCTGACCGAAAGCGCGGTGTCGCGCCAGATTGCACAGCTGGAGACGCAGCTCGGCGTGAAACTCTTTCATCGCATCAAGAAGCGGATCACGTTGACGCGTGCAGGGGCGGCCTACAGCACCCGCGTGGCGCAGACGATCGAGCGGATCGAGCGCGATGCCCTTGAAATCATGGGCTACGAGGCCGACGGCATGGTGCTCGATGTCGCGGCGCTGCCCACCGTCGGTGCCCAGTGGCTCATTCCGCGCCTGCCGGACTTCTATGCGCGCCATCCCGGCGTCGCCGTCAATGTGAGCGCACGCAACACGCGCTTCTTCTTCAGCGAGACCGCACTCGATGGTGCGTTGTATTTCGGCGAGCCGGACTGGCCCGGCACGCAGGCCGACCACCTGTTCGACGAAATTCTTCTACCCGTCGGATCGCCGGCGCTGATCGGCAGGCGCGGCGAATTGCCGCCGGGCGAGGTTGCCGAATTGCGGCTTCTGCATCTGGTCACGCGACCCGATGCATGGCGTCGCTGGTTCGATGCCGCGGAGCTTGGCGGCACGAATGTGATCCGCGGGCCGCGCTTCGATATCCAGTCCACGCTGATCAGTGCGGCGAGCTCCGGTCTCGGCGTCGCCCTGCTTCCCGAATTCCTGATTTCCGACCAGTTGAGATCCGGCAAGCTGCGGGTGCTGTCGAGCCTGACCCTGAAAAGCGTCGGCTCGTATTATTTCGCCTGCCCGGAGGAGAAAGCCGAGAATCCTTTGCTGCAGGCATTCCGTGCATGGTTGCTGTCGCAAGCCCAAGCGTCGGCGCATCCTGACTCCTCGCCGGGAGCCTTGCCAAAAGAGATGCAGCGCTCCAGGGACCGACGCAGCGCAACAACCGAAGACGGCAAAGGATGATGATTGCGGGCGTCAAGGCTGATTCAAGCGAGGATTAGCCGGCACTGCCGCCAATGTCGGCTTTGCGTGGTGGTAGGCCGTTTTGATGTCTGGATCGGCTGCGCGCGGGGTTCGCCGGCTGGTCGAAATGTGCCCCTTCCCACTTGTAATTCGCTAGTCGTGCTTAATTAGAGCGAGGGCTGTTCTTCACAAAGTGGAGGATGCAATGCGTGAACCAAATCCTGAAAAGCTGAACGCACTCGTAGGAAAGCTGGTCAACGACCTCGGCATTTCACTTGGCGGTGCCAGTATACTGCTCGGCGATCGTCTCGGCCTCTACAAGGCAATGGCAGATGGAGATATCTTCACGCCTTCGGAGCTTGCCAAGAAGACGGGCCTGCATGAGCGTTATGTCCGCGAGTGGCTCTCCGGCCAAGCCGCCTCTGGTTACATCGATTATCATCCTGAGAAAAACGCGTTCTCGCTCTCGGCCGAACAAGCGATGGCATTCGCCGAGGAGGGGTCGCCGGCTTTCTTCGCCGGTGCATTCGATGTCGTACAGTCCACCTATCTCGACGAACCCAAGGTCGCCGACGCATTTCGAACAGGGAAAGGGGTTGGCTGGCACGAGCATTCGAAGTGTCTTTTCTCGGGCACTGAACGCTTCTTCAGGCCGGGCTATAACGCCAATCTGGTTTCGAACTGGATTCCGACGCTCGAAGGTGTCGAAGCTAAACTGAAAGCTGGCGCCAGGGTGGCCGATGTCGGATGCGGCCACGGGGCCTCTACCATCGTGATGGCGCAGGCGTACCCCAAATCAGAGTTCTTCGGGTTTGATTACCACAAACCTTCGATCGATCGCGCGAAGGTCCTGGCGCAGGAAGCGGGGGTCGGAGACCGAATCGAATTCGCGCAGGCCAGTGCCAAGGACTTTCCGGCAAAAAACTACGATCTGGTCGCTTTCTTCGATTGCTTGCATGATATGGGCGACCCCGTTGGGGCGGGCAAGCATGTCAAGGAAACACTGGCCAAGGACGGGGCGTGGATGATCGTCGAGCCATTTGCTCATGACAATCTCAAGGACAATCTCAACCCGGTTGGGTCCGTTTTCTATCACGCCTCGACATTCATTTGTACGCCTGCGTCGCTCTCTCAGGAGGTGGGCTTGGGGCTCGGTGCCCAGGCAGGTGAAAGCAAATTGCGTCAGGTGGCGACTGAAGCAGGTTTCAGGCACTTCCGCCGCGCGACTGAGACGCCCTTCAATATGATCTTCGAAGTGCGTTCCTGATCGATCAAATCAACGGTGTGGATCAGCTCAAGAGCTGTCACCGGCGGCGAAAGCGGGCGATCCAGTCAATGCTGACGCGCGGATCATGATGGGCGCGCCGTCTGCTGGATCGCCCGGTCAAGCCGGGCGATCCAGCCTATGTGAGGCAAGGCCGAGCGTTAGAACTCAGTCTTTCTTCACATACGGGCAGTTGCCGTCCTTCATCGGCCGGAATACCTGATCGCCGGGGACTTCCGCCAGCACCTTGTAATAATCCCACGGCGCCTTGGATTCCTCCGGCTTCTTCACTTCGAGCAGGAACATGCTGTGCACCATACGGCCGTCCTCGCGGAGATAGCCGTTGTCCGTGAAGGCATCGCGCACCGGCATTTCGCGCATCTTCGCCAGCACCGGCTTGGTGGCGCGGGTGCCTGCCGCCTGCACGGATTTGAGATAATGCAGCGTGGCGCTGTAGGTCGCCGCCTGGTTCATGGTCGGCATCCGCTTCATCCTGTCGAAGAATTTCTTGCCGAAAGCCCGGGTGCGATCGTTGAGATCCCAGTAATAGGCCTCGGTAATGATCAGGCCCTGCGCCATCTTCAGGCCGAGCGAGTGGATGTCGGAGATGAACATCACGATGCCCGCCAGCTTCTGGCCGCCGACGACGATGCCGAACTCGGACGCCTGCTTGATGGTGTTGATGGTGTCGCCGCCGCCATTGGCCATGCCGATGATCTTGGCCTTGGACGATTGTGCCTGCAGCAGGAAGGACGAGAAGTCCGCCGTGTTGAGCGGGTGCTTGGCGCTGCCGACCACCTTGCCGCCCGCAGCGCGTACCACGTCGCCGGTGTCGCGTTCGATGGAATGGCCGAACAGATAGTCCGCCGTGATGAAATACCAGGAGTCGCCGCCCTGTTTGACGATAGCACTGCCGACCGTGTGGGCGTTGCCATAGGTGTCATAGGTCCAGTGCGCGGTATAGGGCGAGCAGGACTTGCCGGTGATGTCCGACGAGGCAGCGTCGGTGACGATCATGATCTTCTCGAACTGCTTCGACATCTCCATGCCGGCCAGCGCGGTGGCGGATGTCGGCATGTCGATGATCATGTCGACATTCTCGGCTTCATACCATTTGCGCGAAATAGTTGCGGCGACGTCGGCCTTGTTCAGCGCGTCGGCGGTGACCATCTCGATCGGCTTGTCGAACATCTTGCCGCCGAATTCCTCGATGGCGATCTTGGCCGCTTCGACATTGCCCTGGCCGCCGATGTCGGCATAGACCGAGGCGAAGTCGGCGAGCACGCCGATCTTGAGCGGAAGCGTGTTGGCCTGTTGGGCCAGTGCGGAAGCGCCAAAAAGCAGCGAAACAGCAAACGTCGTAGCCGCAACCGTGCGGTGCGCGATCATTCAATCCTCCCCAAATTTTCATACGCGCCGTTTTCGGCGTCGTGGAGGCACCATGAGGGGCGAAGGTCGGGGAGGCAAGGATTTGTAGTGGGCGAATAGCCGCCGCGGTTTGCCGCGGTGCGCCGCCACATGTCTGCGCTGCAGAAATTGCAATCATAAGTAGCAAAATTCTGCGGTTGGAGTAGGTTTTAAGGACTGTCGATTGGGGGCGCATATGGTCGATATCGGATCTTTCGAGCCAGACGATCTCAAAAACATCCCGACATTTCGTGCCGCCTATTCGGATCGCACGGCCCTCCTGATGGCGAAACTGGCTTATCGCGCCTACACATCGTTCGATGTGGATGATGCCGCGTTTCGCAGCTTCAACGACGAGTTATGCAAGCAAGGTTTTACGGCCTGCAAGGGACTCATCGACCGCGATGTCGGCACTGCAGGTTATGTCGTCGATGGAAGCGACATCATTGTCATCGTGTTTCGCGGAACGGAAGACACGCTTGACTGGATGACGAACGTCAATGCGAGATTTGTCGCCCTGCAAGGTGGCACGCGCGTTCACACCGGATTCTTTCAGGCCTACTGGCCGATCCGTGACGTCATGTTTGACTTCATCAGGCAGGCGCTGAAGGAAAAGCCGAGGCCGATCTATATCACCGGCCACTCGCTAGGCGGCGCCCTTGCGCTTATGGCAACGGCCGAACTCGCCAATGACGAAGACGCAACAGTGCGGGATTGTATTGCAGCTTGCTATACGTTCGGGTGCCCCCGCGCGGGCGACAGTTCGTTCGATCTCTATGTGAAAGCGCCGTTGTACCGGATCACCAACGGGGTCGATCTGGTGCCAGCCATTCCGCCTGCGATCCTCGGTTATCGCCATGTCGGTGATACCAGGTATTTCGGAAAATCCGGAACGTCGCCGGTGCGGCGTTCGCCGAACATTCTACAGAAGACCTGGCGAACGCTTTTGGGACTGGGGGCCCTGATTAGTCGCGGGACATTCTCCAATATTGCCGATCACAGCATGTCTGTTTATGTCGGCAAGCTGGCCGCCTGGGCCAAAGAAAATCTCAAACAAACGCAGGATCGACGCGAATCGACATCTGATCCCAAGATCTCTAAATGAGCCGAGCGGCAGGATAGCTGATCCTCAGCTATCCACCTTCAGCGCGGCAATGAACGCTTCCTGCGGAATGTCGACCTTGCCGAACTGCCGCATCTTCTTCTTGCCTTCCTTCTGCTTCTCCA
>NZ_JBGMOE010000188.1:0-39015 GCF_041424195.1 Tardiphaga sp.
ACGATGGCATAGGAGCTGCCGGCCTTCATGAACTCCATCTTCTGCGGCGTGAAGGCGGCAGCGACGTCGACCAGTTCCTTGCCGTTTTCGTCGCGCAGCTTCTTGCCCTTGGCATCGAGCGTCAGGACGGTGCCGGTATCGACCGCAAATTTCTGCTCGAGGACCGGGTTGCCATCGTTGTTCAGGATCGGCTTGCCGTCCGCGTCGAGCTTCTTGACCCAGTTCTTGAGATTGACGCCGATGCCGCCGGTGACGTCGACGGTGGTCGCAAAAATCGGCGAGATGCCGTTGGTGCCCGCGACGATCGGCGCGAAGTTGACGAAGGGTACATAGGGGCTGGACTGCTTGCCGGTCCACAGCGCCACGTTGTTCACACCGGACATGCGCGACGAACCCACGCCCATCGTGCCCTTCTCGGCGATCATCATCACGCGCTTGTCGGGGTGCTGCTTCTGCAGCGCCACGATTTCCTGCTGCGCCTGCGGCGTCATCATGCACTGGCCGTGCAGCTCACGGTCCGAACGCGAATGTGCCTGGTTGCCGGGTGACAGCAGGTCGGTCGAGATATCGCCTTCGGCGGCGATGTAGGTCACGACCTTGATCTCGTCCTCGACATCCGGAAGCTTGGTGAAGAACTCGGCCTTGGCATAGCTCTCGAGCACGCCCTTGGCGACGGCATTGCCCGCCTTGAAGGCATCGCGCAGCCGGAACATGTCGGCGTCGTAGAGGAAGAACTGGGTCTTCAGAACTTCACCGGCCTGCTTCGCCAGCCCGGCATCACTGCCGAGCGTGACGTCGAGCAGCACGCCGATCGAGGGGCCGCCCTTCATGTGCGACAGCAGTTCCAGCGCGAAGGTCGGCGTGATTTCCGGGACGATCGCCTCACCGAGGATAATCTCCTTCAGGAAGGCGGCCTTGACGCCTGCGGCGCTCGTGGTGCCCGGCAGAGTGTTGTAGATGAAGAATTTCAAGGCGTCGGCGCGGTATTCGCTGCCGGTGTCCTTGATCAGGGCGATGATTTCGCCGGTGAGCGCGCCGTCGTCGATCGGTTTGGGAGCGAGGCCTTGAGCTTTTCTGCTTTCGATTTCAGCGAGGTAATCTGAATAGAGGCTCATCGTCATCCCAACGTCATGAGGTGGTTGACGCTGGAAACGCAGCGCCACCAACCGTTATTGTTAAAACCGGTCTAAAGGCGAATTCGGCTTCGAGTACGTCAATCGCGACCGACTGACAAGATACCGCATCGCAGTAAAAATAGCCCTTTAGATTCAGCATTCAACGGTCAAAACATGACGGCAGGCATGCTGGCCGGGCTGAAATGCCGGTTCTCACCCGACCTGTCGCAAAGAAGCTCTCCGAAGACACGTCCGAAAGGTCGGTCTGACCCGCCACCGTCAGCAAATTGGTGGTCGGCGACCCGCCGCGCGTCAGTCGCCCGATATGGACAGCCCCGCGAGCAACGGCGCGTAGGCGGCGAGCCTTCCGGACACGAACTCAGTAAAGAGCCGCACGCGCTTCGTCTTGCGTGTCTCCCCCTGTGTGAGAAGCCAGAGCGTGCCATGCATGTGCAGGCCGGTGCCCGGCACCCTCACCAGCAGGGGATCCGCATCTCCGACGAAGCACGGCAGTACGGTCATTCCGAGCCCTTGCCGGACTGCAGCGATCTGCGCCTCGCCATCCGTGGTTCTGAACGGAACCCCTGTGGTGCGAACTTCACTCTCCCGGGCCCAGTCCGGGATGCCATGGCTGCTGATGACGATCCATCGGATCGGATCAGGCGCACCCGCTTGCCACGCGGCCAGTCGGTCGCGGGAGATGTAGACGCCACCGAACAGATCCGCGCCCTTCAAGCCATGAAGATTGAGCGGCAGGGTTTTGCGGTCGTAGACGACGCGGATTGCCACGTCGGCCTCTCGGTTGGTCAGATTTGCCAGCTCGCCGGACGACAAGATTTCCATCTCGATGTCCGGATGCAGACGCGCGAAATCGGCGAAATCCGGCATCAGCAGATGTGTCGCAAGGGTCGGTGCCAGCGTCACGCGCAGAAGACCGCGCACGCTTTGGTCGCGCCCGAAAACGCGCGTCTCCAGCAGATGTGACGACGCTTCCATCTGGTCCGCGAATTCGAGAACCTCCTCGCCCGCAGCCGTCAGGCGATAACCCGAAGGCAGCTTTTCGAACATTTGGACCCCGAGGCGTTCCTCAAGCTGGGCAATGCGTCGCAGCACGGTCGCGTGGTTCACTCCGAGGCGCTCGGCGGCAGCCCGCACCGAGCCTCCGCGCGCGACGGCAAGAAAGTATCGAACGTCGTCCCAGTCGATCATGGTGCAATCCCGCACCATCAGGTGCGCCTTCCAGAGCCGGTGTCTAACACATCGAACAGCAATACGGGTGCTCATCATAGCCTGCACTGACGAGCAAGGCTTCAATTCCGGACGCGGACGCCGATCGTCGCGGCTGACGTCAATCGTCGATCCGGATCGATTTTGCACCACCGATGTGCGCGCTTCCGCACTCAACGCCTGACTCCGGCGGACCTATGTCGAGGTTCTCGGGGGCATCCCCGAACGACCAAACACGGAGTCTGAAGGAGAAGTTATGGGAAAGCTTGACGGTAAGGTTGCAGTCATCACGGGCGGATCGAGCGGCATGGCGCTGGCGAGCGCCAAGCGGTTCGTTGAAGAAGGCGCCTATGTCTTCATCACGGGCCGGAGGCAGGAGGCGCTCGACGAGGCGGTGAAGCTGATTGGCCGGAACGTGACCGGCATACGCGGCGACGCGGCCAATCTCGACGACCTCGACCGCCTGTTCGCTACGGTCAAGCGCGAAAAGGGAGGGATCGACGTGCTGTATGCGAGCGCAGGCACGGGCGAAGCCGTCCCGCTGGGCGAGATTACCGAGCAGCATTTCGATGCGACCTTCGGCCTGAACGTGCGCGGTACGCTCTTTACTGTTCAGAAGGCGTTGCCGCTGTTCAACGATGGCGGATCGATCTTCATGACCGGGTCGGTTGCGTCGCTCAAAGGTTTTCCCGGCTATAGCGTGTATGCGGCGAGCAAGGCGACGCTGCACGCATTCGCACGCGGATGGCTCAACGAACTCAAGAGCAGGAATATCCGGGTGAACGTGCTGCACCCCGGGCCAATCGCCACACCGATGCAGGATCAGGTTCTCACGGAAGAAGCGAAGCAGATGTTCGCATCCCTGATCCCGCGGGGAACGATGGGTCGCCCTGAGGAAATTGCGGCGGTCGCGCTGTTTCTGGCTTCAGACGATTCAAGCTTCGTGAATGGGCTGGCGTTGTCTGTCGACGGCGGCTTCTCGGCGATCTGACCGCACCACGTTCACCACAGGGACCTCTACGCGGGCGCCGCGGCAGACCGAATAACCCGGCGCCCCCGAAGGCCGTGAATCACTATCAAAACAAATCGGAGAAGATGATGAGCTACGCAATTATAGGATTCGGCAAGATAGGCCAGGCGCTCGCCCACGCCTTCGCCCGCAAAAACATCGACGTGACCGTCGCGAGCCGCCGCCCGCCCGAGGCATTGGCGCCGCAGGCCCGGGCGATTGGACCCGGGGTCGCCGCCAGGTCGCTGCGGGAAGCAGTCGAGGCCGACACGATCATCCTGGCGGTCCCGTTCGGCGAGCATCGCGAGGTTGCGCAGGCCCTACCGAGCTGGGAAGGCAAGACGGTCATCGACGCGATGAACCTGTTTCCGGGCCCCGACGAGCCGGACGGTCTCCCGGGCTCCGCGGTCGTCGCGAAGGCATTCACCGGCGCCAGGCTCGTCAAAGGTTTCAATCATCTGGGCGCAGCCACACTGGCGACCGACCCGGTGGTCGCGGGTGGCCACCGGGTCGTCTTTCTGTCTGGTGACGACGAGGACGCGATCGCTCCCGTTGCGGATTTGGCCAAGCAACTCGGCTTCGCACCCGTCAAGCTGGGAAAGCTCAACGAAGGTGGCGCGCTGGTGCACGCACGCGGCCGCACCTGGGGCCAGCTCATCTTCCAGGATTTGTTCAAGAAGGAACAATAATCGATCGACGACCGCGTGATCGACGCCGAGAACTGGTCGCGCGCGCGAACTTCTGCGAGCCGCGCGCGACCGAACCAACGCTGCTGATTCACAACGATTTCTTCCAAGAAATTGTTTGTTAGGTTTCGCTACCTATCGCAGACGATTGGCCTTCCGTCGAGGCTTGCGAGCGCAATTCGCTTCGCAAGATATGATCCTGGCTGATCCGATGGTAGCTAAAGGTCAAGCTCGCCGTCGCGGAGTTTTCGGTCACGTTCTGAAATTTCGGCATCGTCGGCTGGGAATATCGTTGCCATGCCTTCATTAGCTGCCCTTATCTGAACCTCATCGACAAAGGCCTGCAGTTTGTCGTGATAGTCTTGAAAGGCGGCGGTGTAATCGGCGCCGTGCCGTTCCAACGCTTCAGCAAGCCGTCCCGCCCCGATGATCGCCATCGAGCCGCCCATGCCTGCCACCGGTGATACGCAATAGCCTGCGTCACCCACGAGAGCGACCCGCCCTTTCGACCAAAACGGCATCCGAATCTGGTTGATCCTGTCGAAGTAAAAATCGTCGTCGGTGTCTACATGCGTCAGGGCGGCCGGCACCTTCCAGCTTAGCCCGTCGAAATGGTCATGGATCATCGCTCGCTGCTGCGCGCGATCGAGGTAGTCGTATTCGATTTCGCCCTCGGTGCGAAACGCGAGGCCAATGTCGGTTCGATCGTCGTAGCCGTTCAGCATTGCCGTTCGGCGTGGCACGCTGAACACCTGCGATACATTGGACGGTAATATACCCGTCACCGGCACGACCTTCAGATAGACATAACCTCCCATGAAGTAAGTGAAATTCTTCTCAGCGCCGAACACCAACTTCCTCGTGTTGGAGCGATTGCCGTCGCAGCCAAACACTAGGGCATAGGTGCGCAGCGTCCCGTCATCCAACGTGACCGTGACGCCTTCAGGACCATCGTTGAGCTGTTTGATCGACCGGCCGAACAGCAACTCGACCGATCCATCAATCCCCGCGAAGAGGATTTCCAGCAGATCATCACGGTGTATCTCAAACCGGGTGCGCGGCGGCGCATCTGGGCCGCTTTCAAGACCAAAGCTGCCAAGCGTGTGATCCTGAGCGTCCTTGAACTCAAACGTACGCGGGGGCAGCGCCTTGGCTCGAACAGCATCGAACATGCCCATGCGTTCGAGAATGCCAACGGTCTCGCCCTCGATGTCGACCGGCGTCCCGCCTTTGCGAAGCCCGCTTGCAACCTCGACCACCGTGACCCGGTAGCCCAGTCGGTTGAGCCAATAAGCCGTCGCCAAGCCCGCGAAGCTTGCGCCACTAACCAGCACAGGGGCGTCGGAAGGCGTGTGAGGATTCTGGACGGAAACAGGTTGGTCGACCATAGAAGACTCCATGGGAGATGGATATTTAAATATATTAAGTCCCAATATATACTGAGTATATTTAAGGGCAAGACCTGATGGACGAAAAAATCGACCGACGCACGCGCAAGCGTTTGGCAACCCGCCAGAGCATCTCGGACACGGCGACCCGTCTATTCCTTGAGCGGGGCTTCGATTCCGTAACGATCGACGAAATCGCTGCAGCTGCTGACGTGGGCCGTATGACAGTTTTCAATCATTTCCCCCGGAAAGAGGACATGTTCTTCGACCGCGAGGAAGAGATTCAGGCGTTGGCCTTCGACGCTATTCGCAAACGTGGGCCCGGCGTCTCGCCGATCGAAGCGACCCGCAAACTGGCGCATGACCTTGTTACGCAGGATCATGAGTTTGTGATGCTGTCCGGAGACACGAGTTGGTTCATCAAGACGGCCATGGCCAGTGAGGCGCTCAAGGCGCGCGCGCGGGAGATGCGAGACGATTTTACCCGCGCATTAGCAATCGTGTTGGCCGATGCCAGCAACCAACCAACTGGTGATCCGAACGCTCATCTTGCAGCCGGACTCATCGTATCGACCTGGAACGTCGCCTTCAGTGAAGCGCAGAAACTCTTTGATTGCACGCGCGACGCGGGCGAGGCGAAGCGGTGCTTCCTTGCGGTAATCGACCGCGGGATCGCCGGGGCAGTCGCAGCCCTCGCAAAGACTGCTTACGCTTGATTTGGCCACATTTATCGAGCCTCGCGGCGAGAAGCGATGAGATTAGACTGGAGACGAACGGGGATCGGCTACGCCCTTTAGCGTGTCTTCCTCTTACCCTACTCCCACTCAATCGTCCCGGGCGGCTTGCTCGTGATGTCATACACCACACGGTTCACGCCCTTCACCTCGTTGATGATGCGCGTCGCCGTCTCGCCCAAGAACTTCATGTCGAACGCGTAGAAGTCGGCGGTCATGCCGTCGGTGGAGGTCACGGCGCGCAGGCCGACGACGTATTCGTAGGTGCGGCCGTCGCCCATCACGCCGACGGTCTTCACCGGCAGCAGCACGGCGAAGGCCTGCCAGATCGTGTCGTAGAGACCGGCCTTGCGGATCTGATCGATATAGACCGCGTCGGCTTCGCGGAGGATGTCGAGCTTCTCCGGCGTGATCTCGCCGGGGCAGCGGATCGCGAGGCCAGGACCAGGGAACGGATGACGGCCGACGAAGATGTCCGGCAGGCCAAGTTCGCGGCCGAGATCGCGGACCTCGTCCTTGAACAGTTCGCGCAGCGGCTCGACCAGCTTCATGTTCATGCGGGCCGGAAGTCCGCCGACATTGTGATGCGACTTGATGGTCACTGAAGGCCCGCCGGTGAAGGACACGCTCTCGATCACGTCGGGATACAGCGTGCCCTGCGCGAGGAAATCCGCGCCGCCGATCTTCTTCGCCTCGGCATCGAACACGTCGATGAACAGACGGCCGATGGTCTTGCGCTTCACTTCGGGATCGGTAACCCCCGCGAGTTCGCCGAGGAACGTCTTCGACGCATCCACATGCACCAGCGGGATATTGTAGTGGTGCCGAAACAGGTCGACGACGGTCTTGGCCTCGTCCTTGCGCAGCATGCCGTGATCGACGAATACGCAGGTCAGCTGATCGCCGATCGCTTCATGGATCAGCACGGCCGCCACAGCGCTATCGACGCCACCTGACAGACCGCAGATCACCTTGCCCTTGCCAACCTGCGCGCGGATCTTCTCGATGGCTTCCTCGCGGAAGGCGCGCATGGTCCAGTCGCCGGTGAAGCCGGCGATGTTGCGCACGAAGTTGCGGATCAGTTTCGCGCCGTCAGGCGTATGCGCCACTTCGGGGTGGAACTGCATCGCATAGAATTTTCTGGTGTCGTCGGCGATGATCGAGATCGGCGAGCCTGGCGCCTTGGCGACGGCGCGAAAGCCGTCGGGCATCTTGGTGACGCGGTCGCCATGGCTCATCCAGACGTCGTATTTGCCACCCACTTCCCACACACCGTCGAACAACGCGCAGGTGTCGGTGATCTCGATAGCGGCGCGGCCGAATTCGCGGTGATGGCCGGCTTCGACGGTACCGCCGAGCTGCTGCGCCATGGTCTGCTCGCCGTAGCAGATGCCCAGCACCGGCACGCCAGCGGTGAGGATCGACAGCGGCGCCGCGGGCGCGTTGTCGTCGAGCACCGAAGCCGGACCGCCTGACAGGATCACGGCTTTCGGCTTCATCTCGGCGAAGGCAGCCTCCGCCTTGTTGAACGGCACGATTTCCGAATAGACGCCCTCCTCGCGGACGCGCCGCGCGATCAGCTGCGTCACCTGGGAGCCGAAATCGACGATCAGAATCTTGTCATGCGCCGCGGCCACATGGGGTGACGGATCGGCGGGCGAAACGGAGGTTTTGCTGGGGGCTGTCATAGCGAGGAATTACGCGACAAGGCGCGCATCGGCAACTGTCGAAACGACTGGCGCCCATGCTTCTCCACTATCTGGACAACCCAAAATAGGTAAGTATTATTGACCTAAATACATCAGGGGAGGAATAAATGCAAGCCACACCTCACGACATCGCCCACCTGACCACCCTCGGCCACGAATGGGTCGCAGCCTGGAATGCCCGCGATCTCGACCGGGTTCTCGCGCTCTATGCCGAGGACTGCGAGATGACGTCGGAGGTGATCGTGCGGCTCGGCGTCGATCCGAACGGCACGGTGCGCGGCAAATCCAACCTGCGCGCTTATTGGAGCAAGGCGCTCGCCAGCCTTCCCGACCTGCATTTTGACCTGATCGAGATCTTCACCAGTCCCGATAGCGTCATCGTGTTCTACAGCAACCAGCGCGGCGCGCAGATCTGCGAATATCTGCGCCTCGATGCAGCCGGGAAAATCGTCCAGGGCTCCGCCAATCACCTCGCGCATTGAGCCCGGCTGAATCTCGGTCGCAGGATGGGCGGAGCGCAGCGAAACCCATCACTCCCGCGGGCAGATGGCTTTCGCCGGCCCGCGCTCACGCGCAGGCTGGCTCTACCCCATCCTACGGCGCCATCGCTCGCTTCAAAACACTGACGAAAAACCCGTCCGTTCCCGTCTTCCGCGGGGTCATCAGCAGGCCGTCGGAGCTCTGATACGTCGCCGCCGCGAAATCCTCCGACTTGCCCCACACCACCGACATCACCTGCTCCGGCGGCACCACGGAAAACTCCGGCTGGCGGGCGGTAAAGGCGCGGATCTGGTCGCGGTTTTCCTGGGGGAGCACCGAACAGGTCACATAGGCGATCCGGCCGCCCGGCTTCACCAGCGCCACCGCACGATCCAGCACCTCCTGTTGGTCCTTGATCCGGACCTCGAGGGCGCCGGGCCGCATCCGCCACTTGGCGTCGGGATTGCGGCGCCAGGTGCCGGTGCCGGTGCACGGCGCGTCGATCAGCACCAGATCGGCGGAGTTGTGGATGTCGGACAATGTGTCGTCCGGCCCCTTGGGCGTGCGGATATCGGCATTGTGGACGCCAGCGCGCGACAGGCGCTCGTGGATCGGCGCAAGCTGGCGCTTGTCGGCGTCCGTTGCGATCAGCCGGCCCTTGCCCTGCATCATCGCTGCCAGCGCCAGCGTCTTGCCGCCGGCGCCTGCGCAGAGATCGATTACCTGCTCGCCGGGCCTGGCGCCGGACAGCAGCGCCGCAAGCTGCGACCCCTCGTCCTGCACTTCGATCGAACCCTTGATGAAGTCCTCCTCGGCATGGATGCCGGGATTGCGCGCATCGGCACCGAGATCGATCCGCAGGCCCAGCGGCGACCACGGCGTCTCCACGGCGCCCAGATGCCGGAGCGAGCCCAGCACCTTCTCGCGCTTGGCCTTCAGCGTATTGACGCGCAGGTCGAGCGGCGCACGGCTGGCCATCGCAGTTGCTTCCGCGACGCGGTCGTCGCCAAACACCTCGGCCAGATGGCCGTCGAGCCATTCCGGATAATCGCCGGCAATATGCGCCGGAGCATCTGCCACCGTGCGCGACGCCAGTGCCGAGCGCTCCGCGTCGGACAGCGGCTCCGGCGCAAAGCGGCTGCCATCACAGAGCGCAGCAATCGTATCCACGTCCATCTGGCGTTCGGCCTTCAGCATGCCGAGCACCCGCGCGCGTGAGGTGTCGTCATCCATGATCCAGGCGCTGGACGCCCGCCGCCGCAGCACGTCCCACACCAGCCCGGAAATCCCGGCCCGGTCGCCGGAGCCGGCGAAGCGGTGCGCGGTGCCCCACTCCTTCAGCGCCTTGGCGGCGGGGACACGCTGGGTGTCGATGGCCTCGATCACTTCGATCGCGGCGGAGAGGCGTGCGGCGGGAGTCATGGCAATCTTTCGACGGAGAGAGGCGCGACGCCGCCCCCGATCAGATCAGAAGAAGCATCCGTAGCGCGAAGTAGAACCACATCGCCAACAACACAAGCGCGCTGGCGAGCCAGGCCTGCGATCCCCGGCTATTGGCGATGAATCCGGCGCCCACGAAGCGGGCGATCACGAACACCCAGGACAGGCAGACCAGCACCAGGTCGATCTTGCGCAGCGGCAGGCCGATGGCGATCAGGCTGTAAAACAGCAGATCGAGCTGCGGAGCGGTATTCGGCAAGTCGCCGGCATCATTGCGGCTCAGAACGCCGCCGCGCCGGCCGGTCCAGAAGAACATGCCCAGCGTAATCGCCACCAGCACGAAGACCGGTAACAAAACCCATTGAATCGACATTGAAATTTCCTCAGCCACTGAGGGTTCAGGGCCGCGCGGCACCCGCTCGCGCTACAGACCCGCCCCCTGGAACATGACGATTAACCGGCCCAAGAGTTCCGTCCCGGTTCCATGCCGGCCCCATCTCGGGTTCCATTGAACCGGCTGGGCGGCCCTCGACACCCATTTGCAGGCGCTGCCCGGCGGCGCACCACCCTCAAGAGTTCTGCCCGCGAGCCCTGCCATGGCCTATCTCGATGACCTCTTTGCAATGCTAACGCCCGGCGACCCGGACAGTTGGGCCGGACTCACCATGTCGGCGCTGGCCGGCGCCGCTGCGGCCCTGGCCGTCGCCGTCCTGCTGACTCTCTATTTCCGGGCCCGGTATCGCTCGGTCCATGACGTGGTCCGACATGGCATCGCCACCCTCGCCGTACTGGGCCTGCTGGCCTTCGCCGCCACCGACATGCGCCACACGGCGCTGGGCTATCTCGGCATCAATCCGACCAGGCCCGCCGTCGAGTTTGAAATCCGCCTGCCCGATGCCGTCGCCGCGAAGATCAACGCGGAAGCCACGCAGATCGAGCTGCATACCGACCGCAATCAGGCGCTCGCGGCCATCAGCGAAGGCCCGACTTTCACGAGCAAAGGCGAGAGCATTCTCAAGGGTACGGTGCCGCTGAAATTTCGCACCACACAGCGCGTGATGATCGTGAATGTAGCCGGCGAAACACCGCTGATCTTCAAGCTGCGGCTCGCCGCAAGCCCGAGCCATCAAGCTGAATTCAGCCCGTGGCATCTGGTCGATCAGGCGATCGCCTCAGCCAGTGCGGGCAAGACGGTCCGCACCGACGACGGCTATGCGATCAGGTATCGCGTGATCTAACCTTTTGGTCGCGCGAGCCATCTGACTGACATCCGAGACGGCTACACTCCCCGCCAAGGAGTTCCCGCCATGTCCGAATTCCGCTTGATCCAGATCACCGATACGCATCTCAGCGCAGGCTTTCCGCAATTCGTCGCAAATTTCCAGCGCGTCAGCGCGTTCATCGACGCGGCAAAGCCAGACCTCGTCATCAATAGTGGCGACGTTGCCTTCGACGGTCCGGGCCATCCCGATGACCTGGCCTTCGCAAAATCACAGCATGACGCACTATCCATCGCCTGCCGCTACCTGCCGGGCAATCACGACATCGGCGACAATCCGACTCTGGTTGCCCCGCCGCCAGGCCAGCTGATTTCCGAGCAAAACCGGCAGGTCTTCGTGTCCGTCTTTGGTCACGATCACTGGCGCTTCAACGCGGCCGGCTGGTGTTTCATCGGTCTGAACTCGTTGATCATGAATAGTGGGCTCGCCTGCGAAGAGGAGCAGTTCGACTGGCTCGCCTCGCAACTGGCGGGCCTGAACGGACGACCGCTGGCGCTGTTCATCCACAAGCCGCTCTTTCTCAATGCCCCGGACGATCCAGAACTGGCCGCGACGTCGATCCGCTATGTCCCGATGCCGGCGCGCCGCCGACTCATCGACCTGCTCGACCCTGTCGATCTGCGGCTCGTCGCCTGCGGCCATGTGCACCAGCGGCGCGACTACAGATGGCGCAGCACCCGGCACATCTGGGCGCCCTCGAGCAGTTTCATCATCCGTCCGGAGGACAAGCAGGAAACGATCGGCGTCAAGGAAGTCGGGCTCGTGGAATACAGTTTCCGGCCCGGCGGCTTTGAAGTCCGTCACAGCCGCGCGCCGGGGCAAACCGATATCGATCTGTTCACCGTCATCACTGCGGACGGCACAGCGCGCCCGCAGTAACGAGGACCTGAAAGGCGTGTCGGCTTATGCCTTGTCTGGGCCGACGCGCACGAGCTGCTTGCCGAAGTTCTTCCCCTTCAGCAGGCCCATGAACGCCGTCGGCGCGTTGTCGAGGCCTTCGGTGACGTGTTCCTTGTACTTCACCTTGCCCTCGCGCACCCATTGCGACATGTCGCGCAGGAAGTCGCCATGCATCGACGCGAAGTCGCGCACGATGAAGCCGCGAATGTTGAGGCGCTTGGTGAGGACGTTGCGCATCATCGCGCCGGCCCATTTCGGCGCTTCCGATGTCGTGTCGTTGTATTGCGCGATCAGCCCGCATACCGGAATGCGCGCGAAGAAATTCAGCAGCGGAAACACCGCCTCGAACACCGCACCGCCGACATTCTCGAAATACACATCGATGCCGCCCGGACATGCGGCCTTCAGCTTCGCCGGAAAATCCGGATCGCGATGATCGAGGCATTCGTCGAAGCCGAGCTCTTCCTTCACATAGCGGCACTTGTCGGCACCGCCGGCGATGCCGATCGCGCGTGCACCTTTGATCTTCGCAATCTGGCCGACAGCGGAGCCCACCGCGCCCGAGGCTGCGGCCACAACCACGGTCTCGCCGGGCTGCGGATTTCCGATAGCAAGCAGACCCGTATAAGCGGTCATACCCGGCATGCCGAGAATGCCGACAGCCGTTGAAATCGGTGCCAGCTTCGGATCGAGCTTGCGCAGGCCCTTGCCGTCGGAGATCGCATGGGTTTGCCAGCCGGCATGGGCGAGCACGATATCGCCTTTGGCAAAGCCCGGATTGTTTGAGGCTATCACCTCGCACACGGTGCCGCCTTCCATCACGCCATCCACCGGCACCGGCGCGGCATAGGACGGACCGTCATTCATGCGGCCACGCATATAGGGATCGAGCGACAGCCAGATCGTGCGGAGCAGCACTTCGCCCTCACCCGGCGTCGGCAGCACATAATCCTCGACACGGAAATTCGATGGGCCGGGTTCACCGTGTGGGCGCGATGCGAGAACGACGCGTTTGGCTGCTGACATGGGTACTTCTCCGTTTGCTTTTCTTGATCGCAAAAAAGTGCGGCGCGCGATGATCGCGCGCCGCACTCAAAACGTAAACCGGCAAATATCAGGCAGTGATCTTCGCCAAGACCTTGTCGAATGCTGCAGCTGCGCTGTCGAGATCCTTGAAGGACAGTCCGCCATCGGCCGACTGCTTCTGCGCCGCCGTTGCCGTCGGGCGGATTTCAGCCACCGGCTTGCCGCCGTCGAGCATCGTCAGCGGTGCGATCACCTGAAATTCATGCGCCTCGATCGGCTGGTCCTTCAGCAGGAACACGCTGAGCGACGCGATATCCGTGCCGCGGCGATAGGAGATGTAGCGATCCACGGCGACCGAGCCGTCGCGCTGCATGCCGCCGAGCTTGGCATGGCCATCGGAGCCGAGCAGCTTGTGCGCCTTGAAGCCCTTCACGCCTTCGGACTTCGCCTTGGCGGTTGCTTCGGAGAGATCGTATTTTTCGGCCATCGCCTTGCCGACGGTGGCGAGCTCGGCAGACATGTCGTGTTCGAACTGCTTGGCCTCGCTGCGCGGCTGGCCGATCCGGCGCGGCTTGTCGGCATTGCGCTTGGCGAGTTCGGCGGTGCAGAGCTCGACCAATGCCGTGACCTCGCGGCGTGTGGCGTTCTCGCGCAGGTTTTTCAGCTGCGCATTGTCGAGAGCCGAGATGCGTTCGTCCGTCCATTCAATGGCCATGGTATCCAACGTTCTTTTCTGCAGGTGTTACGTCAACGACGTATCGAGATCATTCTCGGAAACAGCGTCACGGACGTCGCGCGGGGCTACGCCCCAGCGCCGGGTCTGTCCGGCCCTGGGAGAACTGTCCTTAAGGAAGACATGGCCGACAGCGCACGTGACGCGCGAACAATAGCGCGTTTTCGCCGATCTGTGGGGCTCAATTTAGGCAGCGATGCCTATGCGGCACCGCGATAACGCCGCATATCGTGCATATAGTTAAGCTCCACCCGGATAATTCGGGCTTTCGCGGGTAATCGTCACGTCATGCACGTGGCTTTCACGCAGTCCGGCGCTGGTGATGCGGACGAATTCGGCCTTGTCGTGGAATTCGGTCAGCGTCTTGGCACCGACATAGCCCATGGCGGCGCGCAGGCCGCCGGCGAGCTGATGCATTACATTGGCCACCGGACCCTTGTACGGCACCTGGCCCTCGATGCCTTCCGGCACCAGCTTCAGCGTATCCTTGATGTCCTGCTGGAAGTAGCGATCCGCCGAACCGCGCGCCATGGCACCCACCGACCCCATGCCGCGATAGGCCTTGTAGGAGCGGCCCTGCCACAGGAACACTTCGCCGGGGGTCTCGTCAGTGCCCGCGAGCAGCGAACCGACCATCGCAATATCGGCACCGGCGGCGAGCGCCTTGGCGAGATCGCCGGAGAATTTGATACCGCCGTCCGCGATGACGGGAATGTTGTGCTTCTTGGTCGCTTCCACCGCATCCATGATCGCGGTGAGCTGCGGCACGCCGACGCCGGCGACGATGCGCGTGGTGCAGATCGAGCCCGGGCCGATACCAACCTTGATGGCGTCAGCGCCCGCATCGATCAGCGCCTGCGCGCCTTCGGTGGTGGCGATGTTACCCGCGATCACCTGCACGGAGTTGGAGATCTTCTTGATGCGCGTGACGGCTTCCAGCACGCGCATGGAATGACCATGCGCGGTGTCGACGACGACCACATCGACGCCGGCATCGATCAGGCGCTCGGTGCGCTCGAAACCGCCCTCGCCCACGGTGGTGGCAGCGGCGACGCGCAGACGGCCCTGCGCATCCTTGCTGGCCAGCGGATGCGCGACAGCCTTGTCCATATCCTTCACGGTGATCAGGCCGACACAGCGATACTGATCGTCGACCACCAGCAGCTTCTCGATGCGATGCTTGTGCAGCATGCGCTTGGCTTCATCCTGGCTGACGCCTTCCCGCACGGTGACGAGATTCTCGTGCGTCATCAGTTCGGAAATTTTCTGGTTCGGATTGCTGGCGAAGCGCACGTCGCGATTGGTGAGAATGCCGACCAGCTTGCCGGGAACGTCCTTGCTCGCGCCGGTGACGACGGGAATGCCGGAGAAGCCGTGCTCGCTCATCAGAGCGAGCGCCTCGGCGAGCTTGGCGTCGGGACCGATGGTGAGCGGATTCACCACCATGCCGGATTCGTATTTCTTGACCTGCCGGACCTGCGCGGCCTGGCCTTCCGGATCGAAGTTGCGGTGGATCACGCCGAGACCGCCCGCCTGCGCCATGGCGATCGCCATCTTGGCTTCGGTGACGGTATCCATCGCGGAGGCGATGATTGGGATGTTGAGCGGGATCGCACGTGTCGCGAACGAGCGGATATCGGCGTCGGAAGGCAGGATGTCCGACAGGCCGGGCTTCAGCAGGACGTCATCGAACGTGAATGCTTCGCGGATCTTGTGAACGACTGCCATTGCCAACTCCATGCTGCGACCTCGGGGATCGCGGTAGAAACCTCTGGATGCACCAATTCGACGGCGGTGCGGGACACCGTCGTCGAATCTGAACCCACAAGTAGGATTGGCGGTGGTCGATAGCATGCTGCCCCGCGGAATCAAAGCGTTTGGCAGCCATGCACAGGCATTTTTGGACGTTTTTGGCCTTCAACCGAGCGGAGGCAGTCACGGATGATTTAGGAGGTATTCGGCGTCTCGCAATAGCCGACACTCCGGCAGGATGTTAAAGCGCCCCCAGCTTGGGCACTCGTAAGAATCGTCAATAATTTCATGACCAAAGAACGCCTGATCCCACTCATCGTCGCCTCCGCTTTGTTCATGGAAAACATGGACTCCACGGTGATCGCGACTTCGCTGCCAGCGATCGCGGCGAATATCGGCACCAGCCCGCTGACGCTGAAGCTGGCGATCACCTCCTACCTGCTTTCGCTTGCGGTGTTCATTCCTGCATCCGGCTGGACCGCAGACCGTTTCGGCGCGCGGTCGGTATTTTCGATTGCTATCGTCGTCTTCATGATCGGCTCGATTGGCTGCGCGCTGTCCCAATCGGTGACCCACTTCGTGATCGCGCGGATCGTCCAGGGGCTGGGCGGCGCGATGATGACGCCGGTCGGTCGTCTCGTGTTGGTGCGATCCATCGACAAGGCCGGCCTCGTCAACGCCATGGCATGGATGTCGATCCCTGCATTGATCGGGCCGGTGATCGGGCCGCCGCTCGGCGGCTTCATCACCACTTACGCATCGTGGCACTGGATATTCCTGATCAACATCCCCATCGGCTGTGTCGGCATATTCCTGGCCCAACGCTATATCGATCCGATCCGCTCCGAGAATCCCGAGCGCTTCGATCTGATGGGCCTGATCCTGGCCGGCGTCGGCCTTGCCGGCATCGCCTTCGGCCTGTCGGTCGCAGGGCTCAATCTGCTGCCATGGCAGATCGTCACCGCGCTTCTGAGCGTCGGCACCGTGTCGATGGTGCTCTATCTCATTCATGCCAAGCGCACGGCATCGCCGGTGCTCGACTTCTCGCTGATGCGCTTCCCGACACTGCGTGCCGCGATCATCGGCGGCTTCCTGTTCCGCCTCGGGATCGGCGCGCTGCCCTTCCTGCTGCCGCTGTTGATGCAGACCGGTTTCGGACTGTCGCCGTTCCAGTCCGGCCTCGTTACCTTCGGTTCGGCGGTCGGCGCCATGGGCATGAAGACGCTGGCAACGCGGATCATCCGCGCTTTCGGCTTCCGCAACGTGATGACCGTCAACGCCATTGTCAGTTCGGTCTTCCTCGCGGTCTGCGCGCTGTTCACGATCTCGACTCCGCTGACATTGATCCTGCTGATCCTCGTCGTTGGCGGCTTTTTCCGCTCGCTCGAATTCACCGCGATCAACACGGTGGCCTTTGCGGAAGTCGAAGCGCCGCAGCTCAGCCGCGCGACCACACTGACGGCGGTGGCGCAGCAGCTCTCGATTTCCGCCGGCGTCGCCATCGGCGCATTCAGCGTCGAAAGCACCATGGTCTGGCGCGGCATGACGGAGCTTTCGGCCGGCGATTTCGCCCCCGCCTTTCTCGTGGTGGCACTGATTTCGGCGACCTCCGCCTGGTTCTTCTGGCAGATGCCGGCGGATGCCGGTAACGAGATTTCGGGTCGCAAGGCAGTCGAGATCGCCAGCCGCAAGGGCGAAAAGAAAGGTGCCGAACACGCCGCCGCCAAGGCGGCGAGCGAAACCACCGAAGACACGCGGGATCAGCGGCTGGGGTAGAGTCGCCGTCGTCCCGCTCGCACATACTGCCCGTCAGCTTGATCCTGACTCGGCGGCGCACGCTTTCCCGTGCCGACGAATGCCGTCAGTACTTCGCCTTCACCGGCAATCCCACCGGAGCCGGGTTGAACGCGTAGTTGATACCGAAGCGACCGCCATAGTTGGTGGTGCCATTCTGGCCGAGCTGGGCGTTAAAGGCCGCGAGACCGGTCCAGTCGCGCGCGATCGTCACGGTCGTGCCGACCACGGCGCTCGCCCAATCGCGACCGAGCTGGACGATGGGCATCGAATAGCTGGGCGCGGCGATCGTTGTTAGTGAGGCAGTGATTTCGCGGTTTGCCGTGTTGTCGAATTCGTGATTCCACGTCACCTGCGCGAACGGACGCCAGTTGCCATAGTCGATGGCCGCACGATAGCCGAGCGCCGACACCGTCGAGGTGCGGCCGATATTCGAGAATGCCAGGCTGGTGAAGCTGCCGGTTTCGGTGAAGGCATCGATGCCGACTGACTGCACTTCGACACCGGCAACCGGGCCGTGGGTGATCGCCCCCTGGCGGAAGTCGTAACCGGTCAGCGCGGCAAAGGAGAAGTTCTTGCCGTGCGTATTGCCCGTGTTGCTGTCGAATGTGATGCCGAGCGGAACGACGCGGTTGACGTCATATTTTTGCCAACCGAAGCTCATGATCGCATTGGCCCACAGGCTGTCGGCACGGACAGCGCCGAACACAGTGGCCGCCACTTCCTGCTGGCGGAAGCCGCCGCCCGAGGTGAAGGTCGGATCGAACTGCCCGAGCGTCACGGCGGCACCGATCAATGCGTTATTGCTGAAGGTGTAGCTGCCACCCAGCGTGCCCGAGATCGGCGTCGAGGGATCGCCGGGGAAGCCCGGCGAGCTGTTGTTGAGCTTCAGCGACGACACGTCCCCATTGAACCAGACATTGAAGCCAGGCGTCGCGCGGCGCTGGGTGATGTCGATCTGCTCCTGAATGCCGAGCGTCACGCCGCGGCGCGCCTGAATCGTGCTCTCGGTCAGGAACGAGATCTGGCTCGGCGCGACGATCAGGCTGTAGTAGTAGTCCGCCTGAATTTTCTGGCCTGCAGGCGACAGATGCAAGTTGTCGGAGAACAGGTTGGTCTGCAGCGCATTGGCCGATGTGAGATAGGCGGTGCCAGCGACCGGCGTCGTCGACGGAATGCAATACAAGCCGTAGCCGGAATAGCTGCCGGTGGTCGGCTGACAGGCCGATGACGAAGCGGGGACAACGCCCGCGAAAGACGTCGCCGGCGCGATCGGCGCGGGACCTTGCGCCGCCGATAGCAATCCGAACCGCGCCGGATTGGCCCTGACGGCGGCTATCATCGCCGGCTGGTCGGCCGGAATGAAGTTGACGCCGGCGCTTGCCAGATTCTGATAGATCGTCGTGTTGAGCACATCGCCGCGCGCGAGATTGGGGATCAGGATATAGCGCGCACCGGCGTTGCGGAGCGCGATGACTGCATTGGTGAAGATGCCGGCCTGCTGCACCAGATTCCCGGTGGTGTTGCTGCCCGCGCTGAGCAGATACAGCGCATTCGCATTGGCGACACCGCCTGTCGAAGCGAGGTAGTTGCTCATCTGCTGGACGATGCTGGGCGTCGCGCCTGCGGTGGGAAGGGTGTTGGTGCCGTTGATCGTGGCGCCGGAGACCGCGTAGTTCGTCCCGGTGGGAGAGACGCCTTGCGAGATATCCGCCAACCCGAAGCGCGCGGCCAGAATGTCGGTATTCATGATGCCGCCCGATGGCGTCATGCTTGCGCCGGCAGCACGGGCCGCCGCGAAATGAAGGTCGCCCCCGCTTAGCTTGAAATAACCGCTGTCGAGCAGACTGGGTCCGAAAACGATGAACTGATTGAACGTTTGCGCCGACGCTGAGGTCGCAAAAACCGTCGAGGCCAGGAATGCAATGCGCAGCGATGACTTCATAATTCCCCCGGGAGCAAAGTTATTGAAGCGCAAACGGATCGCTGTCCCGAGCTACCGCTTGCCCTGCGGATGCATCTCGCCGTTCGAACCTTGAGCGGAGCATCGTCCGCCTTGACCGTGCTTACGGGGCGTTGCCTGCGGACGTCGTACCCCGCTTGGGGTAGGTCGCCTCGAATTGAAGGCGCTGTGGCGAAACTGCATCATGCGCGAGAGCGCCTTGTGCAGAAGCCGCGAGAATTGTCCCACGGCGCTGCCCTCACGGTGCCAGGCGACGAAGCAACATCAAGAGCTCCTGCTGGCGATGGGTCTGCGTTTTTACCAGAATGCGTTTTAGATGTGTCCGGGCCGTCTCCACGGAGATCGACATCCGTGTGGCGGCTTCCGCGAAGCGACAATTCCTGCTCGAGATGCAATGCAAGTATCGCCTCTGTCTCGGTCAGGCCGAAAACTCGGACAAGCGTTTCCGGCGCCGTTGGCGTTCTCGGCTCGTCGGGATCGGAGACCAGCAACAGGATCGCGCCGCGTGCAAAAATCGACGCGGCCAGCCCTTCCAGCGCGATTGCGCGAATGATCAGCGGTCGCTTGCCGCGACGATGTACCAAGGCAACGTTCGTCGGCGGCGCCTTGCTCAGTCTTCCGGGCCGATGCGATCCGATCAGGGCTTCGAGCCCGGCATTGTCCGGCGGATGCGTCGATCGCAACACACGACGATACAAATCAAGCCCGTTGCCGATCAGCGCCTGGGCCTTCTGATTGTGCCGCACCACCAGCCCGGCCTGATCGATGAGAAAACTGGCGCAGCCGATACTCTGATAGGCGTCGAGCGCCGCTGTCGCGCTGGCATAGGACAGGCTGCGCGCGAGGGCTGCCGCCTGAGCGAGGGGGGCCGAAAACCGGACCAGGTCGTCCTGTTCCGCGCGATCGAAAAAGCCGTGGCGGTCGCCGCGCTCGAAGACGAGGCACCATTCATCGATCGGATCGGAAAAGCCGATCACCGCCGACCAATTGCAGTCGTAGCGCGCCAGGAAGCCCCGATAATAATCCGACGACGCCATCTCTTCGGGACTGGCGAAGTCCTGGTCCACGAAGATGCCCTGCTGCTTGATCAGCGGCAGACCGCGCGTCCGCTCGTCGCGTTCATGCCAACCGTCGCGGTAATAGATCTCCAGCCCTGCGGCCAGGGACTGCGAACTCGGGTTTCCCGGACCCCTCCCTTTCACGGGGAGCAGCAGGCTGCCTGCGGCACCTCCGTACTCCGCGAGGAGATCCATGGTCGCAGTCCACCGCGACGGATCCACGACCGCATCCAGAAGGGATCGCGACGCCTGGTCGAAGGTGATTTTAGGTGAGTTCATAACGCAGACTGTAGGAGCTGCGGCGTCAAGCCATCGTCAAAGCGCAGTGAGAGGACGCGAAAGCGAAGGAAACGCCCTATTTCAGCGCCCGCACGGCACGAAACGCCTCGACCATCTGGTTGCGCGCTTCGACATAGCGTGCATCCGCCGTGCGACCGCCGCGTTGTCCCAGCGACTCCGGCGTATAGTTGGGGCTGAGCTGGCGGGCTTTTTCTGCCGCGGCACGGGCTTCGTCCAGCCGGTTGGCCCGAAACAACGCCACCGCATACAGCGCCTGGATGCGCCCGACCGTGGGATTGCCGGTCACGGCCATGCCAAGATATTGCGCGGCTTCCGGATAGTGATCTGTGACCAGAGCTGTTTCGCCGGCGATATAGGCCGTCTCGGCCGCGCCGAGATCGGGCAGAAGATTGGGCGTGGCCTCCTGCATCAGGCGATAACCCTCCTGCAGCCGGCCGAGGAACATCATGATATGGGCATACTGGGCTGCAGCGTTCCAATGCGCGGGGTCGAGCCGCACCGACTGCTCGAAATTGCTTAGCGCCTGCTGGAAGTTGCCTTGCAGCTTGTTCAGCATGCCTTCCTTGAAGGCGATATCGGACGAGTTCGGCACCAGCGGCTTCACGCGGATCAGCAGGTCACTGATCGCAGCGATATCCTGGGCGCGTTGCGGACTCTGGTTTCGTGCCACCCGCAGGATGAGGCAATCGGACAGCTCGAGCAGCGCGATCACGTTGGTCGGGTCTTCCGCGAGGATTTCCTTGTACGAGGCGATTGCCGTTGGATCCTCGACGCCGAGCCGAGTCTGTAATTTCGCAGCACGGGCGCGCCAGAGTTTCGCCGGCACCGAACTGGTCTGCGCCAGCAGCCTGGCCTGATGCAGCACGATCTCGGAGGTCACATAGCCATAGAGCTCGCGCGCGAACCCGGTCGCCGGTCCGGCATTCACAGGAATGGAACCCGACCATATGGTTTCGTTGGTGCCGGCGGCCGTCAGATTGACGTCAATACGCATGGCCTGACCGCTCGAAACCAGTTGCGAACTGATGCGATAGTCCGGCCGCCGAGACGACGTGTCGATGAATTCGATGAGCGTCACCCTGTTGTTGCGCGAAAACGCCAGCGAGGCTTCGCTGGCAAGCGCGCGGATCAGGTCCTGACTACGTGGATCGCTGCCGCCGCGGATGGGTGCCAGCGAGACCGACATGCGGCCATATCGCCGGTCATCGATACTTCGATCTCCGGGCCAGACCCATATGACGGCCGCGATGAACAGCGTTAGCAATCCGCCCACGGTCAGAACAACGCCGCGCCGGCTGACGCGTGGCGCCACCCGGCCTGCTTGAGGCGCTTCGGCTCCGCTTGGCCGAAACGCCTCGTCATCCGTAGCCGGCTCAGCCCCCGGCAGATCGCGCAATCCGTCGATCAGCTTGAGCGTTGCGGGCTCCGGCCGCACGGCCAGTTCGTCGCGGAGCAGAATACGAAAGGCTTCGAAACGCTGCATCGCAGCCGCCCGCCCCGACACGACCGCCTCGAGTGCGATGATCAGACGATGGGTTTCCTCGCGGATCGGATTGATGGCCAGAAGCGCATTCGCAGCGACAAGCGCTTCCTGCTGTTGCCCGTCACGTTCCAGCGCTTTGACGAGGCGATCATGCAGGACGATGGCACGGTCCATCACGCGTTGACGCTCCCCGCGTAACCAGTCGTCGAATGCGGGTTCAACACTTTCCAGTCCGACCCCAAACGCGCCCTGATAGGACGCGCAGACGCGCATCAGATCGGGAGTGTCGGCATCATCCGGCAATTGCAGCAGGTTGAGACAATCGGCATCGACGAGTTCGCACGCCAACCGGACGGTTTCGTCATCGGATTGCAGAAGTCCATCGCCATTCACCTGGATACGGCGAAGGCTGCTCAGCGATTGCCGCAGACTCTGCCGTGCCTGATCATCGCCGCTCTCGCCCCACAGCAAGGCCGCGAGAGTGGCGCGGTCGGCCGTGCAGCGCGGCGCCATGACCAGATAGGCAAGCAATGCGCGCGCCTTGCGAGACGTCACGGGTATGCGGGCACCCGAAGACCTGTCCAGCAATCCAAACTGGCCAAGCAGGACGAGCGAAAACGACCGCACGTGGCTCCGCGCGACAGTCTCCCCTTTGGCTGCTTCCTGATCAAACAACGACTGGTCGCCCATGCAGCATTACACCTGCATTACCGCGCCGAACCCAACGAATGCCGAAAAAGCCCCATGGCCCGCAATGACCCATCATTATGCAATGCCTCAGCATATTGGGGGTCCCGCAGATGATCAATCCGACATACCCCATTCAGGGTAATACAGCCGAAGCGATCACCGTGTGGGGGCACCGGTGTGATGCCGACAAACAAAAGTCCCCGGCGTGACGAGCGCCGGGGATCGGAGGTTTTGAACAGCGAGGAAGCTCACCGACGTCATGATGAAACGCATCGTGCTCCATTGCCGTCACCCGTTCGGGTGATGCCCGGCAAATCCCGGCGCGCGAATGCGTCGAAACGATGAGGCTACACTAGTTGTCGTGCTCACCGAGCCGGTGATCACCTGCGACGCCGCGAAAACCCATCGCCAGCACGTAGCGCTCCGACGAGTCCTTGCGGCTCGCGGCCGGCTTCACATGCTTCACCGTTGCGAAGTCGCGCTTCAACTGCGTCATCAGCGTGGCGTCGGCGCCGCTCTGGAACACCTTGGCGACGAATGTGCCGCCGGGCTTGAGTACGTCGGCGGCGAAGGCCGCAGCATCCTCGACCAGCCCGACGATACGCAGCTGATCGGTCTTGCGGTGACCGGTGGTATTGGCCGCCATGTCGGACATCACGACGTCGGCGAGCCCACCCATCATCGCTTTCAGTCGGTCGGGCGCATCATTGTCGAGAAAGTCCATCTGGGCGAAGGTGACGCCGATGATCTCCGGCATTTCCAGGAGATCGATGGCCACCACCTTCCCCTTGCCTTCGGCGGAGCCGACGCGCCGCGCAGCGATCTGGCTCCAGCCACCCGGGGCGGCGCCGAGATCGACCACCGACAGGCCGGGCTTCAGGAAGCGGTACTTGTCGTCGATCTCGATGATCTTGTAGGCCGCGCGCGAACGCAGGCCGTCCTTCTTGGCCTGCTGCACATAGGGATCATTGAGCTGACGGTCTAGCCAGAGCTTCGACGACAGTTTCATTCTGCCGGCGCTCTTGACCTGGATCCGCAGGCGTCCGGTGGTGTCTTTGGCCATGGTCTCGTGCTTGCTTTCAGCTATTCGCGCTTCCCTTAGCACGGCATGGCGGGAAACCCGAATATTCGTGCTCGATCGCGCTAATCTGGCTCAGGACGCGCGGATCGCGCCGTCCTCGCGCATCATTTCCACCAGCATGCCCTCGCGCAGCCCCCGGTCGGCGACGCGCAGCCGCGGCAACGGGAACGCGTTGCGGATGGCGTCCAGAATGGCGCAGCCGCACAGCACCAGATCGGCCCGGTCCGGGCCGATGCACTGGTTGGCGGCGCGTTCCGCATAGGTCATGTCGAGCAGCCTCGCGATGGTCTCGTCGAGTTCGGTATTGCTGAGCCAGATGCCGTCGATGCGGCGGCGATCGTAGCGCGCGAGTCCCTGATAGACGCCGGCCAGCGTGGTCACCGTGCCCGAGGTGCCCAGCATGTGCATCCCGTCGAGATCCTCTGCATGTTCCGCCGCGAATGGCGCCACGTGTTTGGCGACCTCCGCGATCATCTGCGTGTAGCTGTCCCGGGTCACATGCTTGCCGCCGAATTTCTCGGCCAGCGTCACCACACCGAGCGGGATCGACATCCACGCCTTGATCAGCGGCTTGCCATTGGGATCCGTCGGATCGCGCTCGATGCGCACCAGTTCCGACGAGCCGCCGCCGATATCGAACAGGATGGCACCGCGCCCCTGCGGATCAATCAGCGGCGAACAGCCGATGACGGCCAGGGCCGCTTCGGTCTCGCGGTCGATGATCTCCAGCGTGATGCCGGTCTCGCGCGCCACCTGGTCGAGAAACGCGTCCGAATTCGATGCCGCGCGGCAGGCTTCCGTCGCGATCAGCCGCAGCCGCTGCGCGTCACGGGCGCGGATCTTGTCGCGGCAGACGCTGAGCGCCGAGATCGCCCGGGCAATCGCCGCGTCGCTGATGACGCCGGAGGTCGAGACGCCCTCCCCCAGCCGGATGATCCGCGAAAACGAATCGACCACGCGAAAACTGTCGCCCGTGGGACAGGCGATCAGCAGGCGGCAATTATTGGTTCCGAGATCGAGCGCGGCATAGGTGTTGGCGCATGCGGCTTCGCGCGCGCCGTCGGCCATAGCTGCAACCAATCCCTGCACACCCTCGCCCGGCCGAGCGTTGTCCACTTCATGGCCGCCGCGAAGCCGCGTGTCATCATCCATTCAATCTGTCTTTCCGCGACCGCTCCGGCCGAGATGGAAATATTCTTTCACGGAAAGTTTAGCAGGGCACAGGATCGGCGCAACCTTGGCGCAGCCCCATGCCCAAACGTCCGTTGTCCTACAGCTAACGCCGCCTTATCTGAGGAGGCCGCAGAGGCGCCAGACCGCGCCAAATCCTGAAATCATCCATATTTGACGGATTCACCATGCAAGATTTTACCGGCTCGCCCGTCGACAACACGATCGCCATGCAGAAATACGGGGTCGGCCAGCCGGTGCGGCGCAAGGAAGACGACACCCTTGTTCGTGGCAAAGGTAAATACACCGACGATATGAACCTGCCCGGCCAGCTCTATGCCTGGATCGTCCGCAGTCCCCATGCCCATGGCGTGATCCGCGGGATCGACACCGAGGCCGCCAGGGCGATGCCCGGTGTCCGCGGCGTCTGGACCGGACGGGATCTCGAAGCCGCCAATTATGGCCCCTTCACCTGCGGCCTGCCGCTCAAGAACCATGACGGCACCCCGCTGTTCCAGACCAATCGCCACGCGCTGATGACCGACAAGGTGCGCTATGTCGGCGACCCCGTCGCCTTCGTGGTGGCCGAGACAGTCGCGCAGGCGCGCGATGCCGCCGAAGCCGTCGTCCTCGACATCGAAGCCCTGCCCGCCGTCACCGATTGCGAGGCCGCGACCAGGCCCGGCGCACCGCAGCTCTACGACCACATCCCGGACAATGTCGCGCTCGACTATCACTATGGCGACACGGCTGCCGTCGAGGCCGCCTTTGCCTCGGCCGCGCATGTCACAAAACTCGACATCGAGAATACCCGCGTCGCCGTGGTGTCGATGGAACCGCGCTGCGCGCTGGCCACCTACGAGAAGTCCGGCGGCCGCTACGTGATCCAGGTGCCGACCCAGGGTGTCGCCGGCAACCGCAATACGCTGGCCAAGCAGCTCAATGTCGCGCCCGACAAGGTCCGCATCCTCACCGGCAATGTCGGCGGATCGTTCGGCATGAAGAATATCAGCTATCCCGAATATATCTGCCTGCTGCATGCCGCGAAGGAACTGGGCAGACCGGTGAAGTGGCTCGATGAGCGCTCCTCCAGCTTCCTCTCCGACAGTCAGGGCCGCGCCCAGGACATCCACGCCGAACTCGCCCTCGACAAGGACGGCAGGTTTCTCGCCGTGCGCCTGAAAGGCTACGGCAATCTCGGCGCTTACATCACCGGCGTCTCGCCGAGCCCGCTGTCGCTCAACACCGGCAAGAATCTCGCCAGCGTCTACAAGACGCCGCTGCTGTCAGTCGACATCAAATGCGTGCTCACCAACACCACGCTGATGGGCGCCTATCGCGGTGCCGGACGCCCCGAAGCCAACTACTTCATGGAGCGGCTGATCGACCGCGCCGCCGACGAGATGGGCATCGACCGCGTCACACTGCGCAAGCGCAACTTCATCAAGCCATCGCAACTACCCTTCAAGGCCGCGTCAGGCGTCACCTATGACAGCGGCGATTTCCAGGGCGTGTTCGAGAAGGCGCTGGCAATTTCCGATCACGCCGGCTTTGCCAAACGCAAGAAGGACAGCCGCAAGAACGGCAAGCTGCGCGGCATTGCGGTGGGCTCCTATCTCGAAGTCACCGCGCCCCCCTCAGGCGAACTCGGCAAGGTCACATTCGGTGAAGACGGCACCGTGACGCTGACCACCGGAACGCTGGATTACGGCCAGGGCCACGCCACGCCCTTCGCGCAGGTGCTGTCGGCGCAGCTCGGTGTGCCGTTCGACGCCATCCGGCTCGAACAGAACGACAGCGATCTCGTCCGCATGGGCAATGGCACCGGCGGCTCGCGTTCGATCACTGCATCGGGCCAGGCCATCGTCGAAGCCTCGGATCTCGTCATCGCCAAGGGCAAGGCCGCGGCCGCGCATCTGTTAGAGGCATCCGAAGCCGATATCGAATTCAAGGCCGGCCGCTTCACCATTGCCGGTACAGACCGCTCCATCGACATTATGGAATTGTCGCAGCGTGTGCGCGAGGGCAAGATGCCGGACGGCGTGCCGTCATCGCTCGACGTCGACCACACCTCATCGGATGTGCCGTCGACCTTCCCGAATGGCTGCCATGTCGCCGAAGTCGAGATCGATCCCGACACCGGCGTGCTGACCATCGTCAATTACGCGGCGGTCAACGACTTCGGCACCATCGTCAATCCAATGATCGTCGCCGGCCAGTTGCATGGCGGCGTCGCCCAGGGCATCGGCCAGGCGCTGATGGAGAAGGTCAGCTACGACGCGTCGGGCCAGCCGATCACCGGCTCCTTCATGGATTATGCGATGCCGCGCGCCGGCGACATTCCGCTGATGCTGGTCGGCGATCATCCCTCGCCGGCAACGACCAACCCGCTGGGCACCAAGGGCTGCGGCGAAGCCGGTTGCGCCGGCTCACTCTGCACCATCGTCAATGCGGTGGTCGACGCGCTCAGCGACTACGGCGTCACCCATATCGACATGCCGCTGACCCCGGAGCGCATCTGGCGCGCCATCCAGGACGGCAAGCAGAGCAAGGCGGCATAAGCCAGACCATCTCAACATGAAGCCCCGCGATCACATGCGGGGCTTTTCTCTGTCGTCTACGCTGCCGTCTCCGACAGGACCCCTAGCTCTTCGTCCCGTATTTCCGCGCGAAATCCCGCCCGGAGCGCGCGATGCAGACCGCGGCCTGTCCCTGATACATCGAGCCCTCGTTCTTCTCCGCGATCTTGTTGCACTTGGCGCGGGCCTTCTCATAGGCAGCCTTCGTGGCAACGGCTGCCTTGGGCAGAAAGCGCGGTTCGCATTTCGACAGAACAATGTCGGACAGCGCATTATCGCCGGACGAACCGAGCTGGCAGAGTTCGAGAATCCGGTATGCGCCTTCGCAGCTGAACTCGGTGTTCACGGCAGCAGTGACGGCCTGGACGTAACCGCCGGCTTTCGTGATGGCGGCATCGGAGACCGGGCATTGTTCGGCGGCCGAGGCCGGTGCGGTGAAGGCAACAAGCAGCGCGATGGCTGCGAAACAGTGACGAAAACGAACCCGACCATGGGGCAACGGCTGCATGTGGTCCTACCTGATCAAACGGACGACGAAAAATCCCGCGGCTTGCGCCGCGGGATTTTTGCATTCGTGCTCTCGGCCGTCTAGTGCGCCAGGATCGCCAGCAGCAACAGCGCCACGATGTTGGTGATCTTGATCATCGGATTCACCGCGGGGCCCGCCGTGTCCTTGTAGGGATCGCCGACAGTGTCACCGGTCACCGCGGCTTTATGGGCGTCGGAGCCCTTGCCGCCGAAGTGGCCGTCCTCGATATACTTCTTGGCATTGTCCCAGGCGCCGCCGCCCGAGGTCATCGAGATCGCCACGAACAGACCCGTGACGATCACGCCGAGCAGCATCGCGCCGACCGCCGAGAATGCCGCCGACTTGCCGACGGCGCCGCCCCCGGCAATGGCGTAGATGATGAAGTACACCACGATCGGCGACAGCACCGGCAGCAGCGACGGGATGATCATTTCCTTGATCGCGGCCTTGGTCAGCAGATCCACCGCGCGGCCGTAATCCGGCTTGTCGGTGCCCTGCATGATGCCCGGCTTCTCACGGAACTGACGACGCACTTCCTCGACAATGGCCGAGGCGGCACGGCCCACGGCCGTCATGCCCATCGCACCGAACAGGTATGGCAGCAGACCGCCGAACAAGAGGCCGACCACCACATAGGGATTGTTCAGCGAGAAGTCCGGCAGCACGCCCTGGAAGTACGGATACTTCGCGGCATTGGCGATGAAGAATTTGAGATCTTCATTGTAGGCCGCGAACAGCACCAGTGCGCCGAGACCTGCCGAGCCGATGGCATAGCCCTTGGTAACGGCCTTGGTGGTATTGCCGACCGCGTCGAGCGCGTCGGTGGCCTTGCGGACTTCCTTCGGCAGACCAGCCATTTCGGCAATGCCGCCGGCATTGTCGGTCACCGGACCGAAGGCGTCGAGCGCCACGATCATGCCGGCCAGCGCCAGCATCGTCGTGGTGGCAATCGCGATACCGAACAGACCCGCGAGGCTGTAGGTGACGAGAATGCCGGCGATGATGACGATCGCCGGACCCGCCGTCGCCTCCATCGAGATCGCCAGACCCTGGATCACATTGGTGCCATGGCCGGTGACCGACGACTGCGCGATGGACTTCACCGGCCGATAGTCGGTGCCGGTGTAGTATTCGGTGATCACGATGATCAGCGCCGTGACGACGAGGCCGGCGACGCCGCATTCGAACAGCGCCAGACCCGTATATTTCACGCCGGCCAGCGGACCGAAACCGATCAGCCAGTAGATCACGGCGGCAACGCCGAACAGTGACAACACGCCGGTGGCGATCAGGCCCTTGTACAGCGCCCCCATGATCGACTGGCTGGCACCGAGCTTGACGAAGAAGGTGCCGGCAATCGAGGTCAGGATGCAGATGCCGCCAATGGCGAGCGGCAGCGTCATCATGTTGACCAGCAATGGCGAACTCGCGAAGAAGATCGCGGCCAGAACCATGGTGGCGACCGCGGTCACCGCATAGGTCTCGAACAGGTCGGCGGCCATGCCGGCGCAGTCGCCGACATTGTCGCCCACATTGTCGGCGATCGTTGCCGGGTTGCGCGGATCGTCTTCGGGAATCCCGGCTTCGACCTTACCCACGAGATCACCGCCGACGTCAGCGCCCTTGGTGAAGATGCCGCCGCCAAGACGCGCGAAGATCGAAATCAGCGACGCGCCGAAGCCGAGCGCCACCAGCGCATCGATCACGGTGCGGCTGTTGGCAGCGAGGCCCAGGAAGTGCGTGAGATAGGCGAAGTAGATGGTGACGCCGAGCAGCGCCAGACCCGCCACCAGCATGCCGGTGATGGCACCGGCCTTGAAGGCGAGTTCGAGGCCGCCGGCCAGCGAGATGGTCGCCGCCTGCGCGGTGCGGACATTGGCCCGCACCGACACGTTCATGCCGATGAAGCCGGCTGCACCCGACAGCACGGCGCCGATCAGAAAGCCGAATGCGACCAGCGTGCCGAGGAAGTAGGCCAGCAGCGCAAAGATCACGACGCCGACGATGCCGATAGTGAGATATTGTCGCTTCAGATAGGCCTGTGCGCCCTCCCGCACGGCCGCTGCGATTTCCTGCATCCGTGCGTTACCCGCATCGGCCTTCAACACAGAACTCGTCGCCCAGATCGCGTAAACGATCGACAGTGCCCCGCAGAGCACGATCACCCACAATGCTGTCATGGAATCTGCCTCAGTCCTTCCTGCCCGGCGCCTTGTTATTTGGCGCATAAAAAGGAGGCCTGCCCAGCACGTGAGGACGGCCTCTCGTTTGACGAGCATGGCAAAATCGGTACCTGCGTGCAACGCTGCCAAAGGGCTAATGCAGGATTTTTGGAGGAGCTCTTAACCTCGCCCCGCTCTGCGCGGGGAGAGGTTGATCCGGCGTAGCGCAGCGAAGCCGGGTCGGGTGAGGGGCATGGCAATAGCCGCTCTCCAAACGCGGCAGTGTCGGATCGCCACCTTCGGAACCGATAGTCCGCGTTCGCCGCCCCCCTTGCCCCGCCCCTCACCCGCCGCGAAGACGCGGCGACCTCTCCCCGCGCAAGATGCGGGGAGAGGTTAGCTCCGCGCTTGCAGGAACGGTGAGGCTAGTCAGAAGTGGCTGTAGGACAGGCGCTTCAACACGATGTCCCTGCCCGCCTGATCGACAAGGCGCGGCGGCGACGCACCTGCAACAATCGTCCCGATGACAGTGATCGGCACGCCCGTTTGCTGTGCAGCCTGCAC
Organism: Tardiphaga sp.; assembly: GCF_041424195.1. Classification (NCBI taxonomy): domain Bacteria; kingdom Pseudomonadati; phylum Pseudomonadota; class Alphaproteobacteria; order Hyphomicrobiales; family Nitrobacteraceae; genus Tardiphaga; species Tardiphaga sp. The sequence goes on from NZ_JBGMOE010000188.1 coordinate 30,853, forward strand.
GAAGGCAGGCATATGATTCTCGGGAATGGTGCAGAGGACTTCGTAGTCGTCGCCGCCGGCGACGAGGGTTTCGAGACCAACCACGCTGCGATCGAGAAGCACCTTGGCCGAAGCCGACAGCGGAATGGCCGATGCATCGATGACAGCGGACACACCCGAAACGGCACACAGCTTGGCGAGATCGCCGGCCAATCCGTCGGAGACATCCATCGACGCCGTCGCGAAATCGCGCACCGCCAAGGCCAGCGCGTTGCGCGGCTGCGGCACGCGGTAGCGCGTCACGAGCGCGTCACGCGCCTTACTGTCATCAGCCAGCGCCGTCGCTACCGCGCCGCCGTTCAGCGCCGCAAGGCCAAGCGCGGCATCGCCGATCGTGCCGCTCACGACCACGCAGTCCCCCGCCGCCGCGCCGTGGCGGCGGACCATCTTGCCCACCGGCACGCGACCAAATGCAGTCACGGAAACCATCAGCGGCCCCGGCGTCGAGACCGTATCGCCACCAAGCAGCGCGCAGCCGAATGTTGCGATGTCTTCGCCAAGTCCGCGCGCGAACTCCGCCAGCCACGCCTCGTCATATGTCCGCAACGCCAGCGTCAGTACAAAGCCGCCCGGCACCGCGCCCTTGGCGGCGAGGTCCGAGAGGTTCACCCGCAGCGCCTTGCGCGCGATGGTGTCCGCGGGATCGTCGGGGAGAAAGTGTACGCCTTCGACAATGGCATCGGTGTTGACGACGATGTCCTCGCCGTCAGCCTTCAGCACTGCGGAGTCGTCGGTCAGCCCGAACGCGCCTGGATCAGTCGCGAGCGGCTTGAAGTAGCTGAAGATCAGGGAGTCTTCGCCGGAGGTCATGCACAACGTCTCCACCTCAGTCAGTCATCGCCGGGTTGAGCAAGAGCGCACGGTGCTTAGGATGGGTAGAGCGAGGCGCACCGCGCCGGAGCGAAACCCATCGACCACGCGCCGGGAAGTGATGGGTTTCGCTGCGCTCTACCCATCCTACGCGCTACGCGCCTCCTCGCGATGACGGCTGATGCTAGCGCGAAAACTCTTCCGCGCGAAACTGCCGGGCGATCTGGTCGAGCACCGCATTGACCATGCCGGTCTCGTCGCCTTCGACGAAGGCGTGCGCGACGTCGACATATTCCGACACCACGACACGGCCCGGAATGTCCTTGCGATGTTCCAGCTCATAGGCGCCGGCGCGCATCACCGCGCGCAGGATCGCCTCGATGCGCTGCAGTGGCCAGCTCCTGGAGAGCGCGTCGTCGATCAGCGGATCGAGCTTGTTCTGATCGCGCACCACGCCGGACACGATGTCGCGGAAGAACGCCTCTTCGGCGGGAAGATACTGGTCGCCCTCGATCTCGCTGCCGAGCCAGAAGCTCTCGAACTCGGCGAAGACGTCGTTGATGCCGGAGCCGCCCACATCCATCTGATACAGCGCCTGCACGGCGGCAAGACGCGCGGCACCGCGGCGGTTGGCCTTGCGATCACCTTTGGGGACGGGCTTCTTGAAGTCGGCTTTCTTGTCAGCCATCACTCAGGCCTTCGCCAGACGGCGCTTGAGGCGCAGCACGGACAGTGCGGCGCGGGCGGCATCCCCGCCCTTGTTCAGTTCGCCGGCGCGCGCGCGCGCCCAGGCCTGCTCGTCGGTATCCACAGTGATGATCCCGTTGCCGAGCGGGAGGCGCAGATCGACGGACAGGTCCATCAGTCCGCGCGACGACTCCATCGAGACGATCTCGAAATGGAACGTCTCGCCACGCACCACGCAGCCAAGCGCGATTGCCGCTTCATAAGGCTTGCCGCTTTTCGCAGCAGCATCCACCGCAATCGCGATGGTCGAGGGAATTTCCAGCGCGCCCGGCACCGTCAGCACGTCATAACTGACGCCGGCTGCCTTCAGCTCGACGATCGCGCCTTCCAGCAGCGCATCCTGAATGTCGTCATAGAACCGCGCCTCGACGATCAGGACGCGCGCGCCCGTGATGTCGGTCTGGTCCTGCAAATGAGCGCGTCGCGCGTCTGCCATCGGTATTCCATCGAAAATTGCGAAAATTGATTGATTGCGCAGGGTTTTAGGCGCAGCGGCGCCATATGCCAAGGGCTGATAGAGCCCCGGATTACTTCATTTCCGAAAGCCGCGCCGCATAGCGCGCCATCAGGTCGACCTCGATATTGACCTCGCTGCCTTCATTCCACGTGGTGCCCAGCGTGGTGACGCTCAGCGTATGCGGGATGATCAGCACGGCGAACTGGACGTCATCGACGGTATTCACCGTCAGCGACACGCCATCCAGCGTGATGGAGCCCTTGGCGGCGATGAACCGGGCGAGTTCGCGCGTGGTGCGGAAGGTGATCCGCGCCATGTCCGGCAAGTTCTCGCGCGACACGATGGTGGCGATGCCGTCGGCATGGCCGGCGACGATATGGCCACCGAGTTCGTCGCCGATCTTCAGCGCACGCTCGAGATTGAGCCGGGTGCCGAGCTTCCAGTGCTTCGCCGTGGTCATGCCCAGCGTCTCGGCGGCAGCGTCCACGTCGAACCAGGTCTTGCCATTGGCCACGCCGGAGCCGACCACCGTGAGGCAGACGCCGTTGCAGGCGATCGAGGCGCCATCGGCGATGGTGGTCTGGTCGTAGTCACAGAGAATGCGCAGCCGGTGCAGCTGGCCCTGCGCCACTTGCGTCAGGCTCTCGATCACGCCGATATCGGTGACAATGCCGGTGAACATGTTCGGTCTCTTTCCTACCAAATCACTCCGCCCTCATCCTGAGGAGCGACCACTTGGTCGCGTCTCGAAGGATGGCGGCAAATATCGAGCCCAGCGATCTCATGGTTCGAGACGGCGCTGAAAAAGCGCCTCCTCACCATGAGGGGCTTAGCTAAATGGTGCTTCTCTCATAAATCGTCAAAGTGTCGTTCTCGATTGTCTCGCTAGCACGCTGCACGAAATCCGGCGACGCGGTGATCGCCGATAGCGGCAATGCATCCAGCGCGGCGATGCCATCGTCGCCAATTTCTTTCGCTCCGCGAAACAGCCAGACTTCATCCACCAGCCCCGCCGCCACGAACGACGACGCCACTTTCGATCCGCCTTCGACCAGCAGCTTCGTAATGCCCTTCTCCGACAGGCACTGCAGCACGGCTGGCAAATCCAGCCCCGGCGGCGGCGCTGTCGTCACCGGCACGCGCAGCACCTGCGCGCCTGCGGCGCCCAGCGCCATGGCGGCGGGCGCTTCCGACAGGCTCGATGTCATCACCCAGAGCGGTGTCGTGCGCGCGGAATGCACGAGCTTGCTGTCGCCCGAAATGCGCAGTGCGCGATCCAGCACCACGCGCACCGGCGAGCGTTTCGCCATGCCGGGCAAGCGACATGTGAGTTCGGGATCATCAGCGATCACGGTGCCCATGCCGACCAGCACGGCGTCGCATTGCGCGCGCAAGAGATGCACGCGCGACCGCACCATCTCGCCGGTGACGGCGACAGGCTTGTGACCGGCTGCCGCGATCTTGTCGTCCGGCGAGACCGCAAGCTTCAACACGACATGCGGGCGCTTGTGGCGAATACGGCGGAAATGCCCGGCATGATCGCGTGCGGCCTGTTCGGCGCAGAGTCCGACATCGACCCTGATGCCGGCGGCACGCAGCCGCGCATGGCCCTGGCCCGCGACCTCCGGATTGGGATCCTCGATCGCCGCGACGACGCGCGTGATTCCCGCGGCAACGATAGCGTCCGCACAAGGCGGCGACTTGCCGAAATGCGAACACGGCTCCAGCGTCACATAGAGCGTGGCGCCGCGTGAGGCTTCGCCGGCTTGCGCCAGCGCGACAGGCTCGGCATGGGGGCGGCCACCGGGCTGGGTCCAGCCACGGCCGAGAATCACGCCATCCTTGACGATGACCGCGCCGACCGCGGGATTGGGCCAGGTCCGCCCCTGCCCGCGCCGGCCGAGCATCAGCGCCAGCTGCATGAAGCGCCGATCGGTCGCTTTGGCGTCAGCAGATTTTTGCGCGTATTGATCTTCCAGTATCCGGAAGATCATTTTCGGACCACCACCGGTCGCTCGTCGTCATGCAGTTCGCCGAGCACCGCCTCGAAATCCTTGGCCTCGCGGAAGTTGCGATAGACCGAGGCGAAGCGCACATAGGCGACGTCGTCGAGTCCGCGCAGATGCTCCATCACGATCTCGCCGATGGTCTCCGACGAAATCTCCGCCTCGCCGCCGCTTTCCAGCTCGCGCACGATGGCCGAGACCATCGTCTCGACGCGCTCGGGATCGACGGGGCGCTTGCGCAGGCTGATCGAGAGCGAGCGCACCAGCTTGTCGCGATCGAATGGCACGCGGCGGCCGTTGCGCTTGATCACCGTGAGTTCGCGCAGTTGCACGCGCTCGAAAGTGGTGAAGCGGAAGTTACAGGCGACGCACACACGCCGCCTGCGGATCACGGCGGAATCTTCCGCGGGACGCGAGTCCTTCACCTGCGTATCGAGGCTATTGCAGTTCGGACAGCGCATTCCCGACAACCTTCCAGACACTCGTTACTGTGCGACCTTCTGACCGCGCAGGCCTTCTCGTCGTAAGCCTGCAGGATGGGTAGAGCAGAGGCACGAAGCGCCGAAGCGACACCCATCAGCCGAGCTTGCAGCAACCACGGAATAATCGGTTTCGCTGCGCTCTGCCCAACCTACGACTTTCCTTACTGATAGATCGGGAAACGATCCGTCAGCGCCTTGACCTTGTCCTTCACGGCCGCTTCCACCAGCGGCGCGCTGCCGTCGCCGGATTGCGCCACCGCGCTCAGCACTTCGGCGATCATCTCGCCGGTCGCCTTGAATTCGGCAATGCCGAAACCACGCGTGGTCGCGGCGGGCGTGCCAAGACGGATGCCCGAGGTGATCCACGGCTTTTCGGGATCGAACGGCACGCCGTTCTTGTTGCAGGTGATGCCGGCGCGCACCAGCGCCTTCTCCGACACGTTGCCCTTCAGGCCCTTCGGCCGGAGATCGACGAGCATCAGGTGGTTATCGGTGCCGCCCGAGACAATGTCGAAGCCCTGTGCGCGCAGCGTCTCGGCCAGCGCCTTGGCGTTTTCGACAACGTTCTTGGCATAGACCTTGAAGTCCGGCTGCAGCGCTTCCTTGAAGGCCACGGCCTTGGCCGCAATCACATGCATCAAGGGACCGCCCTGCAGCCCCGGGAAGATCGCCGAGTTCAGCTTCTTGTGCAGCGCCTCGTCATTGGTGAGGATCAGGCCACCGCGCGGACCACGCAGCGACTTGTGTGTGGTCGTCGTGGTGACATGGGCATGCGGCACCGGCGAGGCATGGACGCCGCCAGCGACGAGGCCAGCAAAGTGGGCCATGTCGACGAGGAGATAGGCGCCGACGCTGTCGGCGATCTCGCGGAAGCGCTTGAAGTCCCACGACCGCGAATAGGCCGAGCCGCCGGCGATGATCAGCTTCGGCTTCACCTCTTCCGCCTGCTTGGCGATCGCATCCATGTCGAGGATCTGGTCCTCCTTGCGCACGGTGTAATGCGCCGGCTTGAACCACTTGCCGGACATGTTGACAGGCGAGCCATGGGTCAGGTGACCACCGGCCGCGAGATCCAGACCCATGAAGGTGTCGCCGGGCTGCAGCAGCGCCAGGAATACCGCCTGGTTCATCTGGCTGCCCGAGTTCGGCTGCACGTTGGCGAAGCCGGCACCGAACAGCTTCTTGGCGCGTTCGATGGCGAGGTTCTCGGCGATATCGACGAATTCGCAGCCGCCATAGTAGCGCGCGCCCGGATAGCCCTCGGCATATTTGTTGGTCATCACCGAGCCCTGCGCTTCCATCACGGCGCGGCTGACGATGTTTTCCGAGGCGATCAGCTCGATCTCGTGACGCTGGCGACCGAGTTCACCCTTGATCGCGTCGGCAATCTCGGGATCGGCCTGGGCGAGCGTGGCGGAGAAGAACGAGTCGGGCGCGGAGCCGGTTTGGGCCGAAGTGGTCATAGGGAAATATCTCCACCGCCGCGGCCTTCATTCAGCGTGCGGACGGTCACGAGTGGCGATCAGGAAACGGTGCTCCGGATACCATATCTGGCTGGCAAGGCCAAGGTTTTGCGGCTCGAGGCGCGATATTTAGGCAGCGGCGCAAATGCGGCGATTGCACATGCCGATCGGTACTCTCACTGTCATTTCCGGGCGAGATCTCGCGAAGCTGAGAGCTCGAGCCTCCGCCACTCCAGTTGGAGTGGAGGGGAATCCCGACATGTTCAGCGCAAAACAGCTCGGGATTCTAGGCTCGGTTCGCCGCCTTCGGTGCCGCTCCCGTCCCAGAATGACGAATATGGGGCCAGCAACGTCTCAGCCTCCGATGGCCCTATTTCGCCAGCCGGTATGCCCCGCCCTTCTCCACGCTGCGCTGGAATGCCGGGCGGGCATGCATCCGGCCGATCCAGGCGGCCAGATCGGGATAGGCCGCCAGCCGGTTGAAACTGCCGGCGACCTCGGCCACGAAGCTCATCTGGATGTCTGCGCCGGTCAGGCTGTCACCGACGAAGAACGCGCGGCCCTTCAGGGCACGGTCGGCATAACCAAGATGCCGGGCCATCTCGCTGTCGATCCGCGGCTGCAGCGGCGCCCCGGCCTCCTTCAGGCGGGACACGTAGAGATTGAGCATCAGCGGCAACATCGCCGAACCCTCGGCGTAATGCAGCCATTCGAGATAGGCCTCGTACTCCGCGCTGCCCTCCGCCGGCCGCATCGCGCCGCGGCCGTAGCGGCGGATGATGTAATCGACAACCGCTGCGGATTCCGCGATGGTCACGTCGCCATCGACGATCACAGGCGACTTGCCGAGCGGATGCACCGCTTCCAGTACCGGCGGCGCCAGCCGCGTCTGCTCATCGCGCTGATAGGTTTTCAGATCATAGGGTGTGCCGAGCTCCTCCAGCAGCCAGATGATCCGCTGCGAGCGCGAGTCGTTGAGATGATGAAGCGTGAGCATCGGCGTTTCCTTGTCCCTGGCCGATCTGTAGACCGTCGGCGTGAGAGAATTCCCCGAGGATGATCGCTCGGAAACCCCATCGATTGCGATCATACAGCGAACAAGAAAATCTTCGGGAGCTTTTCCGTGCTAGTTTGCCGGAAAGGCGACTGACTGTCGTTGTGGAGAGGTTCGGCTCTCCGTCCCCTCTGCACCAGGCCAAGCCGCCAACCTGAGGTTTGTCGCAGGAGGTCAAGATGGACGATGTACGGGCCGCCCTGGAGCGTCACTGGACTGCATCGGACGCGAACGATTTAAATATCGAACATGATATCTACCATGAGGATGCGATGCTTTATTATCCCCAATCGGGGGAACGCATCCGCGGTCGGCGCAACATTCAGATGAGCCGACTTGTCCAGCCAAACGAGAAACATTTTACCGTTCGGCGGATTATCGGCAGCGGCGAATTATGGGTCACCGAATTCATCCTGACCTATGACGGCATACCATCCTATGCGGTGAGCATCATGGAGTTCCGCGACGGACGGGTGGCCAACGAAACGCAGTATTTCGCCGATCGGTTTGAACCTGCAGTCTCGCGCGCGCATCTTGTCGAGCGATAGTTCGAGGCCGCAGAACCGCGATGACAGTGCTTCGATGAGCCTACATGCGATGAGCGCATTGCCTCCCGCTCGTCATTCCCTGTCGCGCCAAACATGACAACGGCGGACCGACACATCCGCCAAATATTTTTTCCCTATCAACCATTGACAATATACCCACAAGGATTATCCTCCGCTCGTCCGGTTCACGAGGGGCGCTTCTAGAGGCGTCTTGAAGTGGGACAGGATGCGGCGCCTGCGGGCGTGGGGTGACGTACCCTGCGCACTCGGGAGGTCCTGGGTCACCGTCCGGCCCCACTACGGGGGTCTGCCACTCATGCTGGCTGGACGTGGCATTGGTGAACGGCGGGAAACCGCCGGGATAAGCGGAGTGCGGAGCTCTGCCCTTTGCCCGGAAGAACGGTCCCGGGGACAGAAATCGCTGCGGTGGCGCGCCGTGAGGCGTTGCGCGGTTGCAGCTTGCCGGCGTTCCGGCGGAGCGGATCGCGACAGAAACCACCCCTTGCGCCTCACGGCGCGCTGCCACCCCTCATCGTTTGAGGGGAGACTATCCGAAC
>NZ_JBGMOE010000189.1:0-4259 GCF_041424195.1 Tardiphaga sp.
GCGGCAATAACGGCCTGACCGATTTCAAGGACATCCTCGGCTTCAACGTACAGGCCGACGGCACCCGCGCGGCGTTGTTTGCGCTGAGCTGTCTGGCGCTGATCATCGGCTTCCTCGTCTGCCGCGCCATCGTCACCTCGAAACTCGGCAAGGTGCTGATCGCCGTGCGCGATGCGGAGTCCCGCACAAGATTCTTGGGCTATCGCGTCGAATCCTACAAACTGTTCGTGTTCACCCTGTCGGCGTGCATGGCCGGCGTCGCCGGCGCGCTCTATGTGCCGCAGGTGGGCATCATCAATCCCGGCGAATTCGCCCCGGCCAATTCCATCGAGGCCGTGATCTGGGTGGCCGTCGGTGGCCGCGGCACGCTGGTGGGCGCGGCGCTTGGCGCCGTGGTCGTCAACTACGCCAAGACGGTGTTCACGTCGGGCGCGCTGGCGCCGTACTGGCTGTTCATGCTCGGGGCGCTGTTCATTCTGGTGACGCTGCTGCTGCCGAAGGGCATCGTCGGCACCTTCAATGCCTGGTCGGAAAGCCGCAAAGCCCGCAATAGCGCGAATGCCGATAGCGCCGCAGCGGAAGATGGCGTCACCAAACCTCATCTGGCGGAGAAGGCGTCATGACTGTAACTGAAGCGCCGGCCCCGGCGACGCCCGCACACGGACCCGCCATCATCGATCCCGTGGTCGCGGCGCGCGAAGCGGAAGCCCGGCAGAAGCGCATCACTTCGGCGCAGCTCTATCTCGACGGCGTCCATGTCTCGTTCGACGGCTTCCACGCCATCAACAATCTGTCGATGGTGCTGGCGCCCGGCGAAATGCGCGCCATCATCGGCCCCAACGGCGCCGGCAAGACCACGATGATGGACATCATCACCGGCAAGACCAAGCCGGACGAGGGGGATGTCTATTTCGACGGCACGCACGATCTCACGCTGCTGGACGAAACCAAGATCGCCGAACTCGGCATCGGCCGCAAATTCCAGAAGCCCACGGTATTCGAGAGCCAGACCATCTATGACAATCTGCTGCTGGCGCTGAATGTCGATCACTCCGTGCGCGGCACGCTGTTCTGGCGCGGTAGCAAGGCCGAGGCGGACCGCATCGACAAGGTGCTGGAGACCATTCGCCTGACCGGCTCGCGCGATCGTCTCGCCGGCAATCTCTCGCATGGCCAGAAGCAGTGGCTCGAAATCGGCATGCTGCTGGCGCAGGATCCGAAGCTGCTGCTGGTGGACGAGCCGGTGGCGGGAATGACCGACGTCGAGACCCATCAGACCGCCGAATTGCTGAAAGCAATCAATCGCGACAACAAGACCGTGATGGTGGTCGAGCATGACATGACCTTCGTGCGCGAACTCGGCGTCAAGGTGACATGTCTGCACGAAGGCACGGTGCTGGCCGAAGGCACCATCGATGATGTCTCGGCCAATGATCGCGTGGTCGAAGTGTATTTGGGAAGATAGGGGCGAATGGGGATGAGTTGCGAATGGCGAATGGGGCGTAGCGAACAGGGAAACATGTCTTCCATTCGCTACTCACTATTCCGCCACGTCCCCACTCGCATCCGAAAGGACACACATGCTCAAGGTGGATAACATCAGCCTCTATTACGGTGCAGCGCAGGCGCTGCGCGGCGTCACCGTTTCGGCGGAGCCCGGCAAGGTCACCTGTGTCCTCGGCCGCAATGGTGTCGGCAAGACGTCGCTGCTGCGCGCCATGGTCGGCCAGCAGGCGATCTCGTCAGGCTCCATCACCTTTGACGGCCAGGACATCTCGACGCTGAAGCCATTCGAGCGGGCGCGGCGCGGCATCTCCTTCGTGCCGCAGGGCCGCGAGATCTTTCCGCTGCTCACCGTGGAAGAGAACCTCAAGACAGGATACGCGCCGCTGAAACGCGCCGACCGCAATATTCCCGACGACGTGTTCTCGCTGTTTCCCGTGCTGAACTCGATGCTCAGCCGGCGCGGCGGCGATCTGTCGGGCGGCCAGCAGCAGCAGTTGGCCATTGGGCGCGCACTGGTGATGCGGCCGAAGCTCCTGTTGCTCGACGAGCCCACCGAAGGCATCCAGCCATCCATCATCAAGGATATCGGCCGCGCCATTTCCTATCTGCGTTCGCTCGGCAATATCGCCATCGTGCTGGTGGAGCAGTATCTCGACTTTGCCTGCGAACTCGGCGACAACTTCGCGGTGATGGATCGCGGCGCGGTGAAATACACCTGCGACCGCAGCACGCTGGATCCCGCCGAGATCAGCCGCCAGATGGCGCTGTAACGCGGGCGTCACGCCGGAGAATGCATGCAGGCTGACAACACCACGCTGTCGCCCTCGGCGATTTTTGCCGCCAACCGCGCCCGCGGCGCGGTGACGTTCGACGTGCATCTGGTGGAGGGCAAGACCCGTCGTCGCCAGCTCCATGAATCCGGCTCGCTGCGCGTGCGCTTTCCGTCCCCCGAGGACGACGGGCTTTGCGCGATGTTCGTCAACACCGCCGGTGGTGCCGCGGGCGGCGACCGTTTCGATATCGACATCGCGGCCGGCGAGGGTACGCGGCTAACGATGTCCACCGCGGCCGCCGAGAAGATCTATCGCTCCCATGGCCCCGCCGCCGAGATCAATATCGCGTTGAAGGCCGCTGCCGGCGCGCATCTGTCGTGGTTGCCGCAGGAGACGATCCTGTTCGATCAGGCCCGCACCATCAGGCACATCGACATCGACCTCGCCGAGAGCGCAACCTTCCTTGCCTGCGAGATCGTCGTGTTCGGCCGCGCTGCTATGGGCGAGGCGATGCGAAACGGTTCTTTCGTCGACCGCTGGCGCGTGCGCCGCGGTGGCAGGCTGGTATTTGCAGAAAACGTGCGGCTGGATGGCGATATCGCCGCGAAACTGGCGAGACCCGCGATCGGACATGGCGCGGTGGCCATCGGCACGGCGCTGATCGTGCCCGGCGACGCGGCGCTCATCGAGCGGCTACGCGAAGTCACGGATAGTGTTGGCGGCGAAGTCGGGATCTCCTGCTGGAACGGATTTGCAATGGCCCGCTTCTGTGCGCAAGATGCGGCCAGACTGCGCGCCGACATGATGGCAGTGCTCGGACGATCGGGCGCGATGCTGCCGCGCATGTGGTTGAACTAAACCTAAGGCATGATGCCGAAAAGTGGAGGCCGGTTTTCGGATCAGATCATGCCTAAATACTTTAACTAGAGACCTGTCGATGAATCTCTCTCCCCGCGAAAAAGACAAGCTCCTGATCTCGATGGCCGCCATCGTGGCGCGCCGCCGGCTCGAGCGCGGCGTCAAGCTCAACCATCCCGAGGCCATCGCCATCATCTCCGATTTCATCGTCGAGGGCGCACGCGACGGCCGCACCGTGGCCGAGCTGATGAAATCCGGCGCCGAGGTCATCACCCGCGCGCAATGCATGGACGGCATCGCCGAGATGATCCACGATATCCAGGTGGAAGCGACGTTCCCGGACGGGACCAAGCTCGTCACCGTCCACGAACCCATTCGTTGAGGCCCCCCTATGATCCCCGGCGAACTCTTCATCCAGGACGGCGAGATCGAGCTCAATGCCGGCCGCAAGGCCGTGACTCTCACAGTGGCGAATTCCGGCGACCGGCCCATCCAGGTCGGCTCGCACTACCATTTCTTCGAGACCAATCCCGCGCTGAAATTCGACCGAAAGAAGGCCCGCGGCATGCGTCTCGACATCGCCGCCGGCACGGCGGTGCGCTTCGAGCCGGGCCAGAGCCGCGATGTGCAACTGGTCGAACTCGCCGGCAAGCGCACGGTCTATGGTTTCCGCGGTGACGTGATGGGGAAGCTGTGACATGCCCGTGAAGATCAAACGATCCGTCTATGCCGACATGTTCGGGCCGACCACCGGCGATCGCGTGCGGCTGGCCGACACCGATCTGATCATCGAGGTGGAGAAGGACTTCACGACTTACGGCGAGGAGGTGAAGTTCGGCGGCGGCAAGGTGATCCGCGACGGCATGGGCCAGTCGCAAGTGACCAACAAGCAGGGCGCCGCCGACACGGTCATCACCAATGCGCTGATCGTCGATCACTGGGGCATCGTGAAGGCCGATGTCGCCATCAAGGACGGCATGATCTCTGCGATCGGCAAGGCCGGCAATCCCGACATCCAGCCGGGCGTCACCATCATCATCGGCCCCGGCACCGACGTGATCGCGGGCGAAGGCAAGATCCTCACCGCCGGCGGCTTCGACAGCCACATCCATTTCATCTGCC